>NZ_CP086235.1:4225000-4290000 GCF_023612095.1 Cytobacillus firmus
ACGCATTTCACCGCTACACGTGGAATTCCACTCTTCTCTTCTGCACTCAAGTTCCCCAGTTTCCAATGACCCTCCCCGGTTGAGCCGGGGGCTTTCACATCAGACTTAAGGAACCGCCTGCGCGCGCTTTACGCCCAATAATTCCGGACAACGCTTGCCACCTACGTATTACCGCGGCTGCTGGCACGTAGTTAGCCGTGGCTTTCTGGTCAGGTACCGTCAAGGTACCGGCAGTTACTCCGGTACTTGTTCTTCCCTGACAACAGAGTTTTACGATCCGAAAACCTTCATCACTCACGCGGCGTTGCTCCGTCAGACTTTCGTCCATTGCGGAAGATTCCCTACTGCTGCCTCCCGTAGGAGTCTGGGCCGTGTCTCAGTCCCAGTGTGGCCGATCACCCTCTCAGGTCGGCTACGCATCGTGGCCTTGGTGAGCCGTTACCTCACCAACTAGCTAATGCGCCGCGGGCCCATCTGTAAGTGATAGCCGAAACCATCTTTCAGCTTTTCCTCATGAGAGGAAAAGAATTATCCGGTATTAGCCCCGGTTTCCCGGAGTTATCCCAGTCTTACAGGCAGATTGCCCACGTGTTACTCACCCGTCCGCCGCTGACTTCAGGGAGCAAGCTCCCATCTGTCCGCTCGACTTGCATGTATTAGGCACGCCGCCAGCGTTCGTCCTGAGCCAGGATCAAACTCTCCATATAAGAGTTGATTAAGCTCGAGTTGTCTTTTCGAAAAAGACTAATGATTTAAACGTTGACGTATTGTTCGTTCAGTTTTCAAAGATCAATCCGCCGCTCAGAAGCGACTTTATTAATATATCATTTCTCAATCACTTCGTCAACAACTTTTTTAAAAACTTTTAAATGCTGTTAACGTCTCAAGCGACTGTTTTTCTATAATAACACCTGTTGCCCAAAGGGTCAACAAGTTATTCAAAAAAAACACAAAAAAATTATTATCCTATCAAATAAAAAGAAACCAGCTGTTTTAACCGCAGCTGGTTTCTTCTATATTATATATTATTGTTTTGAGATGACGATGATATCTTTTTCTTTAAGGTCAACAGCGCCAGGCTTATTAATTTTGATTGTTTCACCCTGCTGAAGGTTTGTGAATACGATCGGTGTAATAATAGAAGTGGCATTTTCCCCGATATAATCCAGATCCACTTTCAATAGCGGCTGTCCCGCTTCTACGCGGTCATTCTCAGCAATTAACGCTTCAAATCCCTGACCCTTCAGGTTAACCGTATCAATTCCCACATGAATCAGGATTTCGCGGCCTGAATCTGAAAGGATGCCAATCGCATGCTTAGTCGGGAACATATTAACGATTTTCCCGTCTACCGGTGAAACTACAGTTCCTTCTGAAGGTACAATCGCAAAACCATCACCCATCATTTTACCTGAGAATACAGCGTCAGGCACTTCTGTAATTGGTTTGATTTCACCTTTTAATGGCGCAATGAATGTATCTTCCTTATGTTCAGTCTGAAGAGCCTCAGGATTTACTTCTTCAATCTGCTGCTCTACTCCGCCTTCCGGAGATTTTTCAACTGCGCGCGGTCTTTTGCCGCTCATGATATCTTTCATTTGGCCTTTAATTGTTTCAGATCTCGGGCCAAAGATAGCCTGAATGTTGTTTCCAACTTCAAGTACTCCAGATGCGCCAAGTTTCTTCAAGCGTTCTTTGTCTACATTTTTAATATCGTTTACTGAAACACGAAGTCGAGTAATGCAAGCATCCAGATGAGCGATGTTTTCTTGTCCGCCCATAGCATCAAGAACTTCATATGGAAGATCTCCGCCTTTGCCTGAAGCAGCTGATTCTTCATCTTCTACTTCTTCACGGCCAGGAGTCATTAGATTAAATTTACGGATGGCAAACCTGAAGCCAAAGTAATAGATCACAGCAAATACCAATCCAACCGGAATCACAATCCAGGCATTTGTCTGAGGGTTGATTAATCCGAATAGGATATAGTCAATCAAACCGCCCGAGAAAGTCATTCCAATTTTTACATCTAAAAGATGCATAGTCATAAATGACAGACCTGCAAACACTGCGTGTACAGCAAACAGGATCGGAGCTACGAACAAGAATGAGAATTCAAGCGGCTCTGTAATACCTGTTAAGAAAGAAGTTAATGCTGCAGACGCCATAAGACCTCCGACTACCACTTTCTTTTCAGGACGTGCTTCATGATAAATCGCTAATGCAGCCGCAGGAAGTCCGAACATCATGAACGGGAATTTACCAGTCATGAATGTACCCGCAGTAAGATTTTGTACATTATCACTGATTTGCGCCATGAAAATCCGCTGGTCACCGCGTACTGTTTCACCCGCATTCGTTACATACTGTCCAAATTCATACCAGAACGGAGAGTAGAAAATATGATGCAGACCAAAAGGAATCAGCGACCGTTCAATTAAACCAAATATAAATGCTGACAAAGTCAGGTTCGCATGAACCATGTTTTGTGAGAAAGCATTTAATCCTTCCTGGATTGGCGGCCAAATAACCAGCATCAGCAAACCAAGGATTACTGATGTTGCAGCCGTAATAATGGGAACAAAACGTTTCCCGGCAAAGAATCCTAAGTATGAAGGAAGTTCGATTTCGTAGAACTTGTTGTATAATGCAGCAGCGATAATCCCCACTATAATACCGCCGAATACACCTGTTTGCAGAGTTGGAATTCCTAAGATATTCGCATAATTAAGTCCATTTACATCCTCTGCCGTTATTCCGGCAGCCGTACCCATTGTCACGTTCATAATCAAATAACCGATAATGGCAGCTAGCGCAGCTACACCTTCACCGCCTGCCAAACCAACAGCTACACCGACTGCAAATAGCACCGGCAGGTTAGCAAATACGATATCCCCTGCTTTTTGCATAACCTGGGCAACGATCTCGACCCCGCTGTTATCCAGGAACGGAGCCAGCTCAAGAAGCGCCGGATTCTGCAGAGCCGCACCAAGAGCAAGCAGGATCCCCGCTGCAGGCAGCAATGCTACAGGAAGCATCAAGGCTTTTCCAACTTTTTGCAGAACGCCAAATACTTTTTTAAACATATGTTAACCTCCTAAAAATTTTTACTCATTAAGCGTTTTCATTTAATAGCGTCAACCATTAAAAAACAAAAAAGGCATGAGGAAAAAAGGATATAATTCAGGTGCACACAAGGGTATCATACCCTATTTACCTAAATTCAATTACCTTTCTTCACTCATGCCTGATCGAATCAGTAACACGTAAAGACTTGCCAATTCTGGACAAGATACTATCGTAATTAATTTATTTTCTTTTGAAGCCTTTGCAGATGCATAGTCAGATAAACAGCTTCTGCGTTATAGACTGGTTTTTTTAATGTTTGCTGCATTACTTTAATGAGCTTCCAAGAGAGATTGTAGCATACCGGGTATTCCTCTTTCAAGAGTGAAGTTATTTTTTCCGGTTCTTCAACGACCTCGCCTTTATTAACCCTTTCAATGGTGAAGCGGATATGGCGGACAAGCCTCATATAATCGATGCTGTCTTTATCAATTTGAATGTCCAGCTGGTCTTCAATCATGTTAACGAGATGGGTCACCAGCTGAGAATGCTGATTCACTTCGGATAAATTTCGATTCATTACCGCACTATGCACGTGCAGGGCAATAAACCCAATCTCTCCTTCCGGCAAATAAATACCCGTGCGATGCCCTATAAGATTTACAACTTCCTGGGCTATTCCGAATTCGAATGGGTAAAGTGTCTTCGTTTCGATAAGAAAGGGATTTCTCATTTCCATCCCTTTCTTCATGCGTGTTATCGCAAACATCAAGTGGTCAGTCAGCGCAACATGGATATGTTCATTAAGCACGGAGTTTGCCCTTTGTTTAATCAATTGGATCGAGGAAATAATTGCTTCAAGCAATTCATTCTCCACATAAGGCATGAGCTTAAGATAATTCTCCTGCTCTTTTTCATTTTTAAGCACAAAGAGCTTTTCAACCAAAGCAGAATCGATTGGCTGGCCCGATTTCCGGTTAAAGCCAATCCCTTTTCCAATCAGGACGACTTCTCCCAATGACTCATGGCTACCAATAAGGACGTTATTATTCAGCACTTTTTTTACCTTATATTCATCCATACTCTTCTCCCCGCCCATTAAACAAATGTACTCTCATGGTATAAAAGCCTGTACGTGAAGTCAACGAATCGATTTAATTAAATATAAAAAGAGACCCGCATCCTGCGGGCCCCACACATCCTGTTACTTCAGGAAAATGAAATACATAATAAATATGACGAACAGCACATACATGATTGGGTGAATTTCTTTTATTCTCCCTTTTACAATCATGGTAATTGGATAGAAAATGAATCCGATTGCGATTCCTGTTGCGATACTGTAAGTTAATGGCATTGCAATAATAGTAAGGAAGGCCGGAACTGCAATTTCAAACTTTGTCCAATCAATGTTGCCTAATGAAGCAACCATCAGTACACCGACAATGATCAGCGCCGGAGCAGTCACCGCAGAAGTTATAACCTCTAATAGCGGGAAGAAGAATAATGATAACAGGAAGAATCCCGCTGTTACAATCGATGCAAATCCTGTTCTCGCACCTGCCGCAACCCCTGAGGAAGACTCAATAAAGGAAGTTGTTGTGGATGTTCCGAATATCGCACCAACGACTGTTGCTGTTGAGTCTGCCAGAAGCGCTTTACCTGCACGAGGCAATTTATTTTCCTTCATTAAGCCCGCCTGGTTGGCAACACCTACTAACGTTCCCGCTGTATCAAAGAAGTCGACGAACAGGAATGTCAGGACAACGACCAGCATGCTGGTTGAGAAGAATGAAGGGTCGCTGTAGGCCCCGAATGCCGCTCCGAACGTTGGAGCCACACTTGGCACAGAATCAACAACCTTTCCTGGAACATCAATTAAGCCGGCAATCATCCCAGCAACAGTAGTGATTACCATACCAATAAAAATTCCGCCATTTATCCCTTTTGTCATCAGGATTACTGTTATGACGATGCCGAAAATGGCCAGGAGCACATTCCCGTCAGTAAAATCCCCTAATCCAACAAGGACCGCATCATTATTGACAATCAGCCCTGCACTTTGAGCGCCGACAAATGTAATAAACAAACCGATTCCGGCACTGACAGCATACTTCAATTCTGCAGGAATCGAGTTAATGATTTTTTCACGCAAACCTGAAAGTGATAAAAAGATAAAGATAATTCCTGAGATCAAAACTCCGCCTAATGCATGCTGCCAAGGAATTCCCATCGTTAAAACAACAGTATAAGCAAAAAATGCATTTAATCCCATACCCGGAGCAAGTGCAATCGGATATCTGGCCAGCACACCCATTAATAGGGATCCAATTGCCGCAGCCACTGCTGTTGCCACAAATACTGCCCCATAGTCCATTCTCATGGCATTCGGCAAATCCGGTATATCCATTAACGATAAAGTAATCGGATTAACGACTAAAATATAAGCCATTGCTAAAAATGTTGTGAGTCCGCCGATGAATTCACGGCGATAGTTAGTACCAAGTTCTTCAAACTGGAAGTACTTCTTCATTTCTTTTCCCCTATTGGCTATCTTTATTTTCACAATAAAAAAACTCCGGCATTTGAGTACCGGAGCATTGACAACTGGGTTCGTGCTTGCCATAGGGAAAAACAAAGAAGAATAAAGGCAAAAACATCCCTATTTGCACTTACCTCGTAGTCAAGCTATTTACGGCAGCTCGGTAGAAACTTTTGGGCCATATCCCCAAGATTATACGACGTAAAACGACATATTTAATTCTTCTTTATCATAACACCTCAAAAAGTCCCAGTCAATAGAAAAAGCGAACATTTTCATGTCCGCTTTTTATTAATGTTCGTATTTTATTCCCACTCGATTGTTGCAGGCGGCTTGCTTGTAATATCGTAAACCACTCTGTTGACATGCGATACTTCATTAACGATTCTAGTTGAAATAATCTCCAGTACATCCCATGGAATACGTGCCCAGTCAGAAGTCATACCATCAATGGAAGTAACCGCACGGATTCCAATCGTATAATCATAAGTCCGGGCATCTCCCATTACACCGACACTGCGGATATCGGGCAAGACAGTGAAATATTGCCAAATATCACGATCCAGACCTGCCTTTTTAATTTCCTCGCGCAAGATGGCATCAGATTCGCGTACAATTTCCAGCTTGTCCTCTGAAATCTCTCCCAGCACGCGGATCCCTAATCCCGGACCAGGGAAGGGCTGTCTCCACACGATTTCATCGGGAATGCCAAGCTCTGTTCCAAGTGCGCGCACTTCATCTTTAAACAGCGTGTTAAGCGGCTCAATCAGCTTAAATTGCATATCTTCGGGAAGCCCGCCTACATTGTGATGAGATTTAATCGTCTGGGCAGTAGCTGTTCCACTTTCAATAATATCGGTATAAAGTGTTCCTTGTGCAAGGAACTCAATGCCTTCAAGCTTAGTAGCTTCATCATCGAATACATAAATAAATTCGTTGCCGATGATTTTACGTTTTTGTTCAGGATCGCTCACACCTTTAAGCTTATTCATAAAGCGTTCCTGGGCATCCACTTTAATGACATTCATATTAAAGCCATCTGCAAATGTCTTCATGACGCCTTCTGCTTCATCTTTTCTCAACAGGCCGTGATCGACGAAAATACAAGTCAGCTGGTCGCCGATTGCTTTATGGATAAGGACGGCAACAACAGATGAATCAACACCGCCGCTCAATGCGCAAAGAACCTTTTTATCTCCAACTTCCTGGCGGATCTTTTCCATTTCAATTTCAATGAAGTTTTCCATTGACCAATCGCCAGTACAGCCGCAAACACCGAACACAAAGTTTTTCAGCATATCATTTCCATGAACAGAGTGGCGCACCTCAGGGTGGAATTGAACAGCGTATAAACCGCGTTCTTCATTGCTCATCGCCGCAATTGGGCATGATGGATTGGTACCATCTACTGTAAAACCGGCCGGAGCCTCTACGACAAGATCGCCATGGCTCATCCAGACAGTCTGTTCCCGAGGAAGATCTGCAAACAATTTGGATTCATTTTCAATCTTCATGATTGCCTTTCCGTATTCACGGTGCTTGGCAGGTTCTACTTTACCATCAAAATGCATGGTCATCAGCTGCATGCCATAGCAGATTCCGAAAATCGGCAATCCCAGTTCAAATATTTCTTCATCACAGCGGAAGGCATTTTCGCCATATACACTGTTAGGCCCTCCGGAAAAAATAATTCCTTTCGGATTCATTTCCTTGATTTCTGCAGCTGTAATCGTATGCGGATGCAGCTCACTGTAAACACCAAATTCACGAATTCTGCGTGTGATTAACTGATTGTACTGGCTTCCAAAGTCCAGTACTACGATCATTTCCTGATTTTGAAGTTCTGTTTTCCCCGTCACACTGTTCACCTCATTAAATTTGTTATATTGCCTTTAGTCTTCTCTCCTGCAGATAAAATATCTAGTAAAAATATAATTTCTCAAGCATTTCATATATATCAACGGATAGCTGGACAATAAAAAAAACCGAAACTCTTTCTCCACAAAAAAAGTGAAGGCAGAATTCCGGTTCTCACGTATAGCAAAAAACTTCTTCTGCCTTCATAGTCAGATCATTTACGGCGATCCGGTAGAGACTTTCGAACCATATTATCGAGGATATATGAAGGTGCATGATTTAATTGTGTAAAACGGCAAAATCCGAACAATATGCCGCTGTCTTATTTGCCTATTGTAACAACAGCCGCAAATCCCGGTCAAGCTATTGTCCTTTTAATTAAATTTTCCCACAATTCCTTCGTATCATTCCAGCTTCCTTCTTTCAGGACCCCCCTGTAGACAAGCTCTTCGTAGTGTGCTGTCAGCCTGCTCATTTCCCTTGTTGAGAAAAAGCTGTCAACATACTTGGCATAATCCCTTAAGGTTTGTCCGCTTTTCCGTTTTAACCCGTATCGGTCCAATTCCTTTAAAAGAATCAGGTAAGCCTTGGCGAAGTGCTCATCATTCCTTGTTCTTTTAAATCTCCAGATGAAATAATGAGGAAGCCATTTACCCCGTTTTTGGAAAATCACGATAACAAGCAAAGCAGCTGCCAATACGGCTGCTCCGATGACTTTCCAATGTTCTTTAAAGAAAGACTCTATATTGCCCAAAAGCTTTTCTAAAGTAAACGGCGACTCTTCAGATGATGTTACGTCCGGCTTGTCCGGCTTGACAGGAGTCTCAGTCTCTTTTGGCTTTTCTGTCTCCGGCTGGTTCGTATTTTCACCTGCAGTGTCAAAGTTGAACTGAACGTTATTATTAAAGCCCTGGGTTGGTTCAAATGGAACCCAGCCCATTTCAGGAAAATAAATTTCCACCCAAGAATGGGCATTGTTATTTGTTACCTCAAACAAGCGAAGACCAGACCCGAGTGATTGCTTGAATTCTCCCTCTGTATAGCCCTTTACCCATCTTGCCGGCAATCCAATCGACCTCGCCATAACCACCATAGAGGAAGAGAAATTGTCGCAATACCCCTGCTTGGCATCAAATAAAAATTGGTCCACATAATCCTCATTTTCATCCGGAACAGCTACGTCTGTCTGGCTGTAGGTATATTCCGCCCTTCGGAAATACCTCTCAAGCTCCCTGGCTTTTTCAAACCAATCCGGCTGATCCTGAGTGATTTCCTGCGCCAGCTCCCTGACTCGTTCAGGTAATTCTTCAGGCAGCTGTGTATATCGGGACAAAAATTCCTCAGGAAGTGATTCCGCTTTTGCTCCCGATGCCTTCATGGCAGTCACACTGTATTCAGGCACCGCAAAATCCAATTTGTAATCTTCCAATGCAAACGACCGTCCGCTATCCAATGTCCGGATCTTTTCTGTGGCCGTTTCCAGCTCATAGGTAATGAAAGGCGAGGCTTCGATATTTTTTAACCCTAATGGATACACCACATGAGGGTAATTCATAAAAGTATAAACCGAGCTTACTTCATCTTTGGTTTCAATTGCATCGTTATCGATGAACGATGTAACCGGGATTTCTTCTCCCATTCCAAACGGAAGATATTCCCCTTCAGGCTGGGAGGTTACCCATCCCTTGCCTGTATACGTATCCTTCGTTTCCACCTTCCAGTAATGGCGGGACTCCACTTCCGCCCTGAAAACCACAGCGTTATCTCCTATAAAAGGGCCGCCAAGGCGGGAATCGTCTTCACCATAGCCGATTTTCTGAATACCCGGGCCATCACTGCCGCTGTTCTGCCCATAGGATTTTATAAACGGAACAGGATCGGGCCAAATCGGTTCTGCCTTTGGGGCAGCAAATCCCAAACCTGTGCTTAGCGCGATCAGAGCCGTCAGCGGAATCATCCATTTGCGCGACAGGGAGGCTTCTTTCTTCAGCCCTTCCTGCTCCAGAAGACGGTTAAACGTTAAGATCCCCATAACCGCAAATCCTGCAATAACTGTCCTGACAATCGCTGCGTCTGCCGTGTATGGCGTAAAGGTGTCCAGGACCGTTATATAAATGAGTGTCATGAAAAAGAAAATGAAAATCTGCCTGCGATTAATCAGCCAGTACTGAATCAAATAGGTCATCAGCCACAGCAGTATGAAAAAAAGCAGGCTTCTGAAAAGATTGGTTATTGCGGGCCAGTCTCTCCCAGCCAGCAAGCCAAAGTTATGCCACATATCCGATGCAAACGCGGCTATCCATGAAAAATGAAAAAAGGAGCCTTCAAAATACAAATAATGCAGCTCATATAAAATATAAAGCACCTTAATAGCACTGCTCATTACTGGACTTACGCCAAAGAAAGCCATAAGGAGTGACAATACAAGGAACACAAGAAAAACGAAAATATTCGATGTATCTGTCAGCTCTTCAACCGGGCGCAGCCATTCCCATAATAAGAAAAAGCCAAGAACATATAGAAGAAAGGTGGCAAAATCTTTTTGAACCCGCTGATAGCCCATCACTTGCACACCCCCGAAAACACATCTGCAAAATGTCCGTTATGAACCAAAACGACCCGGATTCCCCTGGCATTCGCAGAGGCTTTAAGCGCCAGTTCATCACCGGAAGGAGATTCATGCTCATTTTTGATTAAAAATATCGTCAAGGCCCCACTTTTGGACGTAAAAAATCCGGCTTTCTCGATAAGTGCTTTTGTTAATTGTGCTGTAACAATCATCAGCTGACTGTTCTGCTGCAGAAGAAAATGCTCTGCTTCAAGAACCCGGTCCACGGTTGCTGCCGAATAATCTTTTATTTTTGCCAAATGGTGAAACAGCTGAAGCTGGTGTGCTTCTCCGCCTCTGATTGGAAAAGCTGTCCGGGCAGCTGCAGAGGTCAAAAATCCTACCTGTGCTCCTTTACGGAGAATCGACCTCACAATGGAAGCAGTAAAGGAAACGATAGCTTCAAATCGGCTATCTGGTGCACAGTCCATCAGAATGTAGACATCGTGAGATTGCCTTTGTTCAAATTCTTTGGTCATAATCTCATTTCGCTTAGCGCTGGCTTTCCAGTTAATCCAGGAAAATCTGTCTCCCGGCTGATACTCCCTGATGCCGATTGCCATGGAAGTATCTCTTTGCACCCGCTCTTTTGAAGCAGTCATTCCCTGGTCATAATGATGGGCCATAGGCTTATAAATCAGCTCTTCATACGCCGGGTAGACAATCATCCTGCTCTCAGCGGGGGCTTGTCTTTCTTTTTCTAGTAAACCGAGCAGATCACCCGTTTTAAAACGGACTGAAGCAAAAAAATGCTCTCCCCTCGGCAGACTGTTAATCTTGTATTGAATGGACATTTCCTTTTGGAACCCCGGAAACAGAAGCCGCTTTGCTTCATTTGACTTCCTGGCATGCAGGAGCTGTTCGCTCATTTCATCCTCAATGACGAGGTACAATAAAGGAAATACTGATTCTCTGCTTACCTTTAAAGTAATCACTGCCTGCTCACCCGCATTGTATTCTGTTTTCGGCAGGATCCGCTCCACTTTAACGCCGTTTAATGAATAAAACGACAGACCAAGGGCGTATAAAGCAAACGGCACAAAGCTGTAAAACAAAAACCAGCTGACAAAGCCGCCCTGGAACATGGCATACGAAAAGGTGAACAAAATAAGCAGAAATAGCACAATCAGCTTCCAGACACCTTTCAGTGTATTTAACAGCTGTTTCATTTTACTTCACTAGCCTTTGTACAGGGACAGGCACCCTGGCAATGACCCGACCCACCACTTCTTCAGCGGTAATGCCTTCAAATTTCGCCTCTGACCTTAAGATAATTCTGTGGACAAAAACAGCAGGCGCCAAATACTGAATGTCATCCGGAAGAACATAATCGCGTCCATACATGAACGCATAAGCCTGGGCTGCTTTCATTAATGCAATCGAACCGCGCGGACTGGCCCCTAAATACACACTGCTGTGGTTACGGGTTCCACCCGCAATTTCCACAATATAGCGTTTAATCGTTTGATCCACATGCACTTCTTTAATTTCTGTCTGCAGGGAGCGTAATTCAGCCAGATCCATTACCGTTTCCAGATCTTCTATCGGCGGAATGCGCTGTGCCCGGTTCAAGACCTCCATTTCATCCGCAATATCCGGATAGCCCATTTTCATTTTTAAAAGGAATCTGTCCAGCTGTGCTTCCGGAAGGGGATAGGTTCCCTCATACTCGATGGGATTTTGCGTTGCCATAACGAAGAAAGGTCTTTCAAGACGATGCGTCACTCCGTCGATGGTCACACTGCTTTCTTCCATCCCTTCAAGAAGAGCGGATTGCGTCTTGGGAGAGGTCCGGTTGATTTCGTCTGCTAAAATAATATTGCCCATAATGGGACCAGGCTTGAACTGAAACTCCATTTCCTTCGGATTATAGATGGATACACCTGTCACATCCGAAGGCAGCAAATCAGGCGTGAACTGGATGCGTTTAAATGCAGCTCCGACTGATTTAGCCAGCGCACGAACCATCATCGTTTTCCCGACACCCGGAACATCTTCAAGCAATACATGGCCTTCCGCTAAAAGTGCCACTAGACTTAACTCTGCGACATCCCGTTTACCGATCATGACTTTTTCAATATTTCCCAATACCCTCTCAATTGCAGGGTGCATCTGATTTCGTTCCATGTGAAATCTCTCCCCTTTTTCTATATCTATAATTCCACTAATTTACAATTTACCAAATTTAATTCTAACCTATTATATATTCGCTGTCGCGCTGGAAACTCCTGTGTTTTTCTCGGGATGGTTCTATCTTCTAAATGGTTTCAGAACATAAATAAAGGCTGCTTCTCAGCAGCCGGAGACCAGTTAGTTATGTCGTTTTCCATTCTGATCTATATAAAAAGATTCGATAAGTGTTCTTTCATATGGCTTTCCATTTTCGGTAAGTCCTTTTATTTCCGTTGTCACATTGTAGACGCCTTCCTGTGGAAAATCACTGTCGGTCATGAGGCCGGGCTTTTCCCCTTTCGCTTTTTGCTGCAGCTTTTTCCCTGAAGAATCAAACCCGAAGCGGATCCATTTTGTTTTAAGGGCTTTATGACTTTTCGCAGACTTGCCCTGAAGATTATCATTTAACGGGCTGTTTAGTGTAACGGTGTATAGATACGATGCATTTGCCGGAGCCTTTAAATGCCAGCTTCCTGCTTCAGGATACTCGATTTCAAACTGGTGAATCCACGCGCCTTTGAAAAAATCGGATTCTTCTTTATGCGTTTTTCCCGTTTTATATTCTTTTCCGTCCGGACTGATTAATTTTAATGCAGACAAATTCTTTTCGCTTAAAAAAGAAACGGTTATGGAGTTTACATTATCCTCCACAGTAAACTGCTCACTTATTGCACTGACAGCTTTCCCGCCTTTTACAATCGAATGGGCGCGAGGCTTGCCGGCAGCGGCTTCTGAGCTTGGAGCTGAGAGAACTGCAGCAGGCTGAGTAATAGTGGTATAGGGCCTGAACACCGGAAATGTATAGGATCCTTCCCGAATGGTTGTATGATTCCAGCCGCCTTCCTGAACAATGGAAGCTCCAGGCAGCCGGGAATTAACTGCTGTCACAACACCATCGTTTTTTCCGTACGCGCTCAGGTATAAGCCTCCCCAGTAGGAAGCACTGCCAAATGAACCCCATTTGGTGCCGCCAAGTGTATAATAACGATTCTTTCCAGCATTCTGATGGGAATCTGTAAGGCTTCGAAAGTATTGCATATTGCCTGTCTGCAGGGATTCAGTTGCTTCATTATTGTTTCCGAGAAGAGCAGCAAGCCACCAGGCTGCGCTGCTGTGCGCAAGATCTGCAAGCTGGGTGCCATGATGAGGAGAGGATAGAGAGATGACGTTTGATACATAGGGGTGGGCATTGTAATGCACAAGGGCTGTCTGAATATCCACACCGCCTTTGCTATAGCCGATGACCACCAGCTTTTTTCCGCCAAAATGATGGTACATTTCCTGAAGCTTTTCAGCCAGAATGGCACCATTCGTCCACATATCCCGGTCATGATGTAGATCAATGAAGGCTGTTTCATATCCATTTGCCAAAGCCACTTCATACATATCATTTCCTTCATGCCAGACAGCTGACGAATTATTATAGCCGTGCACAAATACAAGAGGTGATTTGGAAGGGTCAATGCTTGAAGGTGATTCTCCGGCATACCAGTAACCCGGAGTCCCGCTGTCATCACCGCCAAAGCCGCCAGCCTTCACCATACCAGGGAAAATCAGCATCATACAAAAGATCACTCCTGCCAAATGTATTTTCAAGCCTTTCCCTCCTTAACGGAGATCCGGACGGAAGCCCAGTCAATTTGATTTTATAATTTTCAGAATATATATTGAAGGGTATTTCGGATTAAATTTCCATTGAATTGGCAAATAAAAAAAGCCACAGGAACAAGCCCCATGACTTTTTGCAGTTTAGTATGATACACCTGTACGGTTATGAGTTTTTTCAAACTCTGCTTGATTCGGATCAAAGTATTTTTCATTGAAAGCTGCCACGAATTTATCATCCTTAATGTATCCCGCTCCCCATGTCGGATCCATCGTAAGCCAGTTTCCATCCACCTTCACTTCAACCCAAGCATGCTTCTGCGGCCAGAATCCGCCGAAAGCAGTTCCTTCAATAAAGCGGGCTTCCATGTTGCTGGCCCGAAGCAGAGCAATGGCCAGATACGAATAATCCTGGCAGACTCCCGTTTTGGAATCAAGTGTCTTGAGCGCACTATCATCCCAGCTGAAGTCATCTGTTTCGAGCTTATTCACATCATATGAAACGCTCTTCGCGACATAATCATAGATGGCTTTCGCCTTTTCCCTATCCCCACTTTTGCCTTCTGTCAGCTCTTGCGCCAGTTCAGTAATTTGCGGAGCATCGGACTGAACGCCTCTTGATGGAAGCAGGTCCCGCTTATCCTCGCCTGTTGACTCCACCTCAAATTTGGCAAACCCATAAAAGCGGAAATAATCACTGTTCTCTTCCTTGATTTCTGGCACACTTAGTGTGACTTCATATGTGCCGGGACCAAACCTTAAATAAAAAGAATCATCAAACGTGAAATCTTTTACAGGGATAACATCCAGTGCTTCGTCTTCACCTTTTTTAGTGGTAATGTAAATATGATCTGTTTCAGGACCGAATTCTGCCTGCGGTTCAATTTTTCCTTTTACAGAAAAGACACCGTCGGACTTCTCACCGCCATACTGCGGGTATTCAAGCGCCACTCCCCGCTCCTCATATGTTTTAGAAAATTCAATTGGGCTCATCGTCCTATCAGACTCGTTGTCTATTAAAATGGTTGTGGCTGTCTGATAGTAATTTTCCCTCTCTTTGTCAGGAACGAGCACCTCAAGCTTGTGCAGGCCTTTTCCGTAGAATAACGGCACATCATAGGTGAATTTTCCATCCTTAAGCTTAATGACATGCTTCCACATTTCTGAATCCTTATTCAGCTGTAGCATGATTGTATCGCCGTCTGTCAGACTTCCTGCTTCCCCTTTTAAATTGAATACTTCATTGCCTTTCAGATAGCTTGATTCAATGTCCAAAGTCAGCTCTGCTTCCTGGCCAAACGGAGTAAGCGTTACATCGCGCTCTGTATCCTGATTCACATTGTGTACAGTGAACGAGGCAAGATCATAATAATAATTCTCACTATCCGTGCTTGGAAGCTGAACAGTTACCTTATACTCGCCTTCCCCATTAAATAAACGGATGTTCTGCTTGAACTTCCCTTCTTTGATGGGTGCGTAGTATTCCAGATCGTTCCCTGCCGGTCCATCCTCTGTGGAACGGACCTTAATCCAGGCATAGTCTGATTTGAGATCCGTGTACTTCTCAACCTCTCCCTGCACAGCCACCTTGCCATTTGCAGCAAACTCCTTATACTCCGGATTCTTCAGAGCTGCCCCGACTTCCTCACTGTAAGAAGTCAGCTCAAGGGGTTCGAGCTCAAGTTCCTTGTTTTTCTCTTTAACCAATTTTTCATATTTGTCTTCTTCCTTTTTCTCCGCTTTGGCTTCTGAATTGCTTTCAGAGCTGCTGCAGGCTGAGAGGAAGAGGAAGCTGGTTAGTAATACAATTAATATGGTGATGGGGCTTTTTTTTTGCATGGGGTCCTCCTTTTGTTTCATTAATTCTAAATTTACATACGTAACGTTATCCCTTAAAGTTTCAGAGACTCAGCTCTCTTGACCTTTACACTATCAATTATGGATAATAATAAAATGAGCGCTCCCCACATTAGTGCCAAAACCAGGAGAACTGATCCTCCTTCTTCACTCCAGCTTGAATTGTTTATATAGAGAAATAAGATAGCTAAAAACAACACCAAATTACTTTTCCAAAAAAATAAAAACCCTCTGTTAAATACGAATTTCTTTTGCTTTCCTTTTGCAGTCAAAATCTCTCCGCCTCTCCCGGTTATTAACGACTTGTATTAGTTAAAAACAGCCATCAGACCGAAGCCTGTAAAGATAAGAAAGAGAAAGAAAAATATAGATGCCAATTTATTAAGTATAATAGGAAGCCTATTTAACATATGCTGAATATGGTAATTTATACCTGATGTAACAATAGCAATATATCTAAAACAATAGTCAAGAAAAGTCCTAGGCTGTTCATACACATTAACTTCATAGAGGATAATAACTAGTTTCTGAACAAAAATAGAGAAAAAGGCAAAAATAGCATTTGCCGTAATCATTAGAGCAATATAAGAACTTGGAATCGGAATATCTATCCCAGTCAGCATTAAAGAAATTAATGTCCATATTAGAAATACTGCAGTAAAGGCGATTAAATTTTTCATATTATTCTCCTTCCGATAGGGAGAGACGGCTGATCTCAAAACAAAAGCTCTTTATAGGGGTGACCTTTAAAGAGCTCATAACAAAAATAGCAGGATCTTATTATTCTAATCAATCTTTGGTTCCTTTCTTTCATACCTTGCTTCTTTACTTAAACGTTCTAGATTTATCTTACGGTCCCAAACTTGCTTTGCGTGTTCATGCATATAAGGATAAATATATTGATCGACCATCATTTCATAAACTAACTCATCAAGAAGGTTATAGGTTCGGATTCTTATCTTTTTATCATCAAATGTTTGAATAACAATGTCATTGATTAAATTTAAAGGATTTCTCACAAAACTTATATCCTGTATGTTTTTAATTGGAACAGTCCCCTTGTTCGATATCACTCTGCCACCCTCACCTGGGATAATTTTGAATAAAATTTTCCCAGGTATAAAACCAGGCAAACTCCAAAGGGTAAGATATAAATAAAAGGGTGTAAACAAAATTCCTCCACCAAGATAGAATAAGGAGTATTTAGAGTTAAATTTCAATCCGTTTATAATTAAGAAAACACATCCTATTAAAAAGCCTACCGTGGCTAGAAACATTAATACATAGTAGAACTTCGAACCTTTAATTACTAGTAAACCATTTTTCTCTTGAATCATTGACATCGATTGTCCTCCTAGGTGAATCCCATAGTCACCTATTCTATCTTATGTTCTTGCCTTATATAATTATCCTCTTCCCTTAACTTATCAAGATCAATTTTCCTATCCCACACCTGTCTGGCATTATCAGTCAAATATGGGAAGATGAATTGATCAACAATAACCTGAAAATCGCCGTCATCCAGAAGGTTATAAGTGCGTATCTTTACTTTTTTATCTTCAAAGGTTTCAATGACAATATCGTTTATAAGATTTAGTGGATTCCTTACTAAATCAATATTACGGATATTTTTGATTGAAACTTTACTCTTGTTAGTAATAACAGTGCCATGTTCCCCAGGAACAATTTTCAGCAAGATCTTTCCTGGAATAAAACCAGGCAGACTCCAGAGAGTAATATACAAATAAAAAGGAGAAAGTATTATTCCTCCACCAAGATAGAGGAAAGAATATTTAGAATTGAATTTCAGTCCATGTATAATTAAGAAGATACATGCAAGTAAAAATCCTACTGTAGCCAAAAACATCCATACATACATGAACTTAGAACCTTTTATAATTACCGTGTCACCTTTATTCTGAATCATTGACAAACTATACTCACCCCTTGGACCCGGCAGAGAAAGAGAGATTCACACATAGACGTTATTCAGCCTTTGGTTCTTGCCTCTCATAATTAGCCTGCTGCCGAAGATTCTCCAGGTTTATTTTTCGATCCCAAACTTTTTTGCACTTTCAGTCATATGAGGATATATATATTGGTCAACTATTATCTGATAGCGAAAATCACCAATCAGGTTATACGTGCGAATTTTAAACTTTTTATCATTGAAGGTTTCAATAACAATATCATTAATTAAATTTAATGGATTCCTTACAAGATCGATGTTTCGAATATCCTTAATTGGAACTGTGCCTTTTTTTGATTTAATCACACCTTTTTCTCCGGGGATAATGGACAGCAAGGTTTTACACTGGATTAGGCCTGGTAAATTCCAAAGGGTGATATAGGGATAAAAAGGAGTGAAAATTATTCCACCGCCAAGATAGAATAAAGAATATTTAGAGTCAAACTTCAATCCGTGAACAATTAGAAAGATACAGGCTATTAAAAAACCTGCAGTAGCAAGAGACACCAAAATATACATGATGTTTGATCCTTGTACCCATATGGTATGTTGTTTTTTTGAGTTTGACAATAAGCGCTATCCCTCCTTTTATCTCAAATCAAATGAATTTCTAGTCAGGGTTAATTTGCAACTAATCACTGTTGGACTAGCTTAAGTCTCAATTATTCTTCTTTTATCTATCCATGCCGTATTCTTCAATACAAAATTAATTACCCTTCATTAGTCTATCTTTAACTCTTGGCGCAATATTTCCAGATTTACTTTTCGATCCCAAACTTTCCTTGTATTTTCAGTCATATAAGGATAAAGATACTTATCTACAATCATTTCATAATCCATTTCAGCAAGGAGGTTATAAGTACGAATCCTGAACTTTTTATCATTAAAAGTTTCAATGATAATATCATTTATTAAGTTTAAAGGATTTCTGACTAAGTTAATATTTTGTATATTTTTGATTGAAATCTCCTTTCTTTTCAAAATTAACTTTCCATCTTCTCCTGGAATTATTGAAAACAGGACTTTCCCAGGAATAAGGCCAGGCAAACTCCAGAGAGTGAGATATAGGTAGAAGGGAGTTAAGACAATTCCTCCCCCAAGATATATAAAGGAGTATTTTGAGTTGAATTTTAGACCATGTGTTATTAAGAAAATACATGCAATTAAAAACCCTACAGTTGCCAAAAGCATCCAAACATACATAAACTTTGAACCTTTAATAACTATTCTTTCATCTTTTTCTTCAATCATTGACAAGAGAAACTCCCCCATTATTCTTATAAAAGGACTTTGTTAGACAAAGAACAAACTGAATGCTAATCGAAGATCCGCCATAGCGATAATATTGCCTCATTATAAGTGATGGTAACTAATGTATCTTGCTGTATTCTTCAGACTTCTCATGAAATATAACCCCGGCAAGCCAGCCCAGAATTGTGTTCTATACCTAATTCTCCTGTCTCACATAATTATCTTCCTCTTTTAACTTATCTAAATTGATTTTCCGATCCCATATCTTCCTGGCATTATCATTCATAAACGGAAAAATGTATTTATCGACAATCACTTGAAAATCTCCATCATCGATTAGGTTATAGGTGCGAATTCTTACTTTGTTATCATCGAATGTTTCGATGACAATATCGTTAATAAGGTTTAAGGGATTTCTCTTCAAATCAATATTTCGGATATTTTTTACTTTTACAGCGGCTCCTCTTGGGGAATGAATACTACCGTTCTCTCCAGGAACAATTTTTAGCAATATCTTTCCCGGAATAAAACCCGGCAGACTCCAGAGAGTAATGTAAAAATAAAAAGGAGTAAATATTATTCCTCCACCAAGATAAAACAAAGAGTACTTAGAGTTAAATTTAAGTCCGTGTATTATGAGGAAAATGCATGCAATTAAAAACCCTGCTGTAGCCAGGAACATTAATACATAATAAAACTTCGAACCCTTTATAATTACTGTATCCTCTTTTTCCTGAACCATCGACATACATTACTCCTCCTTTGTATCTGATAGTGAGAACCAGCAGAAAACGAGATAATTACCTTACTTAAATACCTTATTACGCATTTGATTCGCAGCGCCCCAAATGCCTGTTTACGAAAAATAAAAGGGCTCGTTATTAACTCGCCCTATAAAAAAGTCCTCTCTTATAAGAGGATATATTAATCAAATTTCGTCTCTTTTCTCTCGTATCTTGCCACATCTCGAAGACGTTCAAGATTCACCTTTCGATCCCATACCTTTTTTGCATTTTCTGTCATATATGGATAAATGTATTGATCTACAATTAATTCATAATCTAAGTCTCCAAGAAGATTATATGTTCTAATTTTTATCTTCTTATCATGGAAGGTTTCAATAACAATGTCATTGATTAAATTTAGAGGGTTTCTGACTAAGTTAATATCCCGTATATTATTTATAAGTACCATATCTTTTTTTGTATGAACCGTTCCCTTTTCTCCAGGAAATATTTTAAACAAAACCTTCCCTGGCATTAATCCAGGCAGGGTCCATAATGTCAAGTAAAGATAGATAGGAGTTAATATGATTCCTCCACCTAAATATATTAAAGAGTATTTAGAATTAAATTTCAGCCCATGTATAATTAAGAAAATACACGCTGCTAAAAAACCTACTGTAGCTAAAAACCCCCATACATACATGAATTTAGAACTTTTTATAATTACCGTGTTGTCCTTTTCCTGAATCATGGACAAACATGATCCACTCCTTTGATTCATCAAACTTAAATTAAAGAGATCCCACACATATACCTATTATTCAGCCTTTGGTTCTTGCCGTTCATAATTAGCCTGCTGCCGAAGATTCTCCAGGTTTATTTTCGATCCCAAACTTTTTTTGCACTTTCAGTCATATGAGGATATATATATTGGTCAACTATTATCTGATAGCGAAAATCACCAATCAGGTTATACGTGCGAATTTTAAACTTTTTATCATTGAAGGTTTCAATAACAATATCATTTATTAGATTTAATGGATTCCTTACAAGGTCAATGCTTCGTATATCCTTTATTGGAACTATGCCTTTTTTTGACTTAACCAAACCCTTTTCTCCGGGTTTTATGGAAAGCAAGGTTTTGCCTGGAATTAGGCCTGGTAAATTCCAAAGCGTAATATAGAGATAAAAAGGTGTGAATATGATCCCGCCGCCAAGATAAAATAAAGAATATTTAGAGTCAAACTTCAAACCGTGAACAATTAGAAAGATACAAGCTATTAAAAAACCTACAGTAGCAAGAAACACCAAAACATACATGATGTTAGAACCTTTAACGATAATTTCATCATTTTTCTTCTGAACAAGTGGCAAGAAGAATCACACTCTCCTTAGATTAAGAGAATCTAAAGTAAATTGTCTTTATCTGTTTGATATATCTTCTTCTCTTTATTTATTAGATTCCCAGGTATTTGTCTAATTATGAAGCTGACTTGGCCCTCTTAACAGTAAAAGGTTCCTCCCTCTCTTTTAAGCAAGCAAAAATAGATAATAAGATAATCATAACTTCGCAAAAAACGGCAAATCCTACCACCATAGGTCCGCTTCCTTCACTCCAGCCGGACTTGTTAATATACAGGAATAAAACGGTTATTAACAGCACGAAATTACTTTTCCAAAAGAATGAGAATCCTCTTTTAAAGGAAAATCCCTCTACCTCTTGCTCAGCTTTTCTGGGCTTTTTCTCCGCAAGAAAACCTTCAATATGCAGAAAATCATCTAAAATCCTTTGTAATACATCAAAGTAGTTATTGATACTATTACTCATTAAGAAGATTCTATTATTGCTGGACTCTTCGTAGTTGATATGCCAAATATAGTCTTCACCCGGAACAAATAACATCACAAAGTCTTCCTGCAAA
Organism: Cytobacillus firmus; assembly: GCF_023612095.1. Lineage (GTDB taxonomy): Bacteria > Bacillota > Bacilli > Bacillales > Cytobacillaceae > Cytobacillus. The sequence goes on from NZ_CP086235.1 coordinate 4,246,575, forward strand.
GGATTCTTTATGGTCCTTCTTTTTTTAAAAACTAGCTTGCATACCTGCTGATTATTCTGATAAAAATCACGCAGGAATTGTCGGATTTTCACATCAAATTTTTCATCGTCTATCATTTTTTCCAATTCGGCAGGGTCCATATAATGAATTTGATCATATAAATCATTGGTTAACTCTATGTTAACCTTTATAGGATCCTCTGTGAGCCTGGAATCCAGGCCGTAAAAATCACTAATAAGATTATTTAACATCGTTAGAGAATCATATTTTTTAAATTCATAAAGGTCATTATGTATATATTCCACAATACCTCCTGTCTTGTGAGCACGATAAACTAGCAGATACTGATTTCCATTTTCAATCCTAATCATTTTGCTGGCATTTAAAGCTGTGTTTACCATTTCTTTTAGTGAATTCGATATATTTGATTCTGGCTGTGTTTCATTTATCTGTCCGATCTCTTTTTTTGATAAGTTATTTTCATAGGCAAACTCTCTTGCTCTCTTTACTGATTCTGATTGAGCAAGAACTGCTATAAGGTCTTGTGTGGATACACTTATCTTCTGGTCCTGTTCCATATTTGTTCTTCCTCCAACTAGCTTAGTAGAATATTAAGACCATTAATTAAAAATAGTCATGATACTGAATCCTGCCACCATAAGAAAGGCAAAAAAAAGTATACTCGCTAACTTATTCACAATAAAAGGTAGACGGTTTAACACATTCTGAACATAATAATTTACGCCAGATGTAATGATGGCAATATACTTAAAGAAAAAACCCGGTATACTCTTTGGTTCTTCAAATACATTTACCTCATACAGCGTAACGACCAGGCGCTGAACAAATATGGAGAAGAAAGCAAAAATAGCATTAGTTGTAATCATCAAAGAAATATAAGAGCTTGGAATTGGAATATCAATACCATTCAGAAATAACGCAATAATTGTCCATACGGCCACTGCTAATGCTAAGCCAATAATTTTCATCATAAATTTTACCTTTCATAGTAGATTACAATTCCTTAAAGAAAAGTGCTATAGCATCACTTAATCTTTTGCTGTACTCGTCTACACTGGATGGAACTACAAAAACTTCTTTTTCTTGAATCCTATCATAGTCAAGGTGCCAAATAAAATTCAAGCTGGGCAGCAGAAAGATGACTTGTTTCAACTCCATATAATCTTTAGCATAATCCATCTCCATCAGTGATACATTAGCAAATTCCTGTTCATTATTTTTGAAATCAGACAAGAACTGCTTTAGAAGATCCTCTATTTTCTCATCGTTAATCATGGCTTCTAAAACCTCGGGATCCATCTGATGGAGCTGATCATAAATAGCCTCTGAAAGCTGCAATGTCGGCAAATCGTTTACAGCTTGTTCTGATTTACCCACTAATTCATAATGGTTCAATAAAATGTGTTCGAATCCTTTTTCCATTGAATAAATCGAGAAAAAATGAGTATTATTTCTTATTTCTTGCAGAAGGGTCCTTGTGTCACCTTTTATAAAATGAATAAATAGCACCCTGTCTTTTATTATACATCTGGCTTTTCTCTTTGACTGTACAAGAACATGCAAAAGATCTTCCAGACCTTCGACGAGGGTTGAACTTCTATTTTCGTCTAATAGCCCTTTAGATTTTAGGGAGAGCCCGGTATCCTCTATAAAACGGTCAAGCTCCCATTTTTCTCCATTAATATCTAAGCTGTTAAGGATTTGACTGGCCATGCTTTCATAACCGCATAACGCAAGCACAGATGCCAACTCATTAGTAGTTAAAGATATCCCCATCGCTTCCATTCTTTAACCTCACCCCATATTTGATTTTATTTAAACAAACCTGTTACAAAACTTCCTGCATCTGATATTGCCTCACCAACATTGCTAACAGCCTCTTTAATATCCTTAGATTTTTCCTCAGCCCATTTCCCAGCTTTCTCTCCGATATCTTTGATACTGTCTTCAAATGCGATCGATCCTACTATCCCAATTGTTGCTCCTACAAGCCCACCAATGAGTGTTCCAGGTCCAGGACAAATCATGGTCCCTATAGCAGCTCCGCCTGTAGTAAGCCCCGCAACACCAATATCCATTCCTATTCCGGCGGCAGCTCTCCCTGTTTTTTCCCAGTTGGATTTATATTTATTTTTATCACTGACATATTCCCCCGCATTGGTTCCTACAGAAAACAGGATTCCTGCATATGGAATTTTCTTTGCAATTGCCGTTAAAGAGCGTTTATCTGTCAGCTGCCCCAGTGTAGACTTAACATCAATGGAAGTTCTTTTATATAATTCAGCTTGAGCTGCATCAAATTTTAAATATGGATGCTGATGTTCTAATAATTTGAGGTAGCTCTTCACATTCGACCCAGGATTAAGGCCAACAAGGCTTCTTAAAAGCCTGCTAGGTGAGTTCTGATATTTAGAAAAGTAATTCTTAATACCATTATAGCTGCTTGAACTTCCCTTTTTTAATATCTTATGAATTGAATCAGCAAGCTTCGAACCATAAACCCCATTCTTTTTCAGCCAATCAGGATGGGCCTTAATCTTGAAATTTCCTGATCCATCTTTCACCAGAACTAATCTTTTAGATAGAAGAATAGTTGCAGCTAAGGTACCTTTCACAACTTCCATTCCACCGTTAAGTTTCCCTATTTTATCCAGCCAGTCTGCCACATTCCCCATTAAGGTGGAATCACCTTCTTTTATAGCCAGTTCCATAGCAGAATCGATGAGCTTGCCGATAGTATCATTCTCAGCGAAATACTTTTCAATCTCCCTAATTGTACTTTCATTTAGTGCTGCACCATTTGATGCCCAGGCCTCAATTTTATTGATAAAGTCTGCAATTCTCGTAAGATCTTCAGTCGACTCCTTCAAGACTTTTAAACTATCTTTATCCAAATCCTCTAAACCATCTGTGGTTTTCTTAATATGACGTCTTGCTTTATCAAAATTCTGTCTTAAATGCGCTAAGGAAATGGTTGAACCTCCAACAATATCACTAACCTTTAAGAATTCCTGATTAATATCATTAATAGTGTCTTCTGACATTTGTTCGATGTTCTCAATTCCGGACTTAGCCTCATGCTCTACGAAGTCCTGTCTGACTAGCCCACTTTTAATTTCATACTCATTTATTAAATTTTTCACTTGCTTTAGCCTATTAACATATTCACTTATAAATTGATTCAACAACAAGACTGCCGGAATATGCAGAACAGTAAGATGTTCCTTGATTGCTTCTGCTCCTTTTCCTTTTAATGCATCATCCAAATTGATCAAGTTATTGATTGAAGCTCGCACATCCTGCAGCTGGTCCTTTTCAGCTTCTTTCTTTTTTATGGATTCATCCAATTCAGGAATGATTTCGGAAACTTTAATCACCTTCATCTGTATCACTCCACTATTTCATTTTTTGAGATAGCTCTTTATCTTTTTGAGCAAGCTGATCTATTAGGGTTCTCATATCTTGTTCTGTTTTAATCAGCAAATTTTGATATTGTTTAAGGGTCGTATAATACTTTTGTTCAATTTTAGTGATTTCAGACAGCAGATCCAAACTGCTTTCTGGGAATGTAATGGAAGGGTTGCTGACATCAACCCCTTCTGCCTTGCTTTTGAGTTCACTTAGGGCACTTTCCACTTCACTTTGAATTAATTTAATTTCGGTCATTTTTTCACCTCAATAGTCATGCCGTATTAATCGCTTAATTGTGAGATGCGATTACGTTTAGAAGAAATTGTGCTTGAAAGAGACTTATTTAATCCTTCGTAATGGGTAATCTTCACTTCAATATTGTTTAACATTCCTTCAATTTCAATGTTTCCAATTCTCATATAGGTATCTTCAATTTCTCCACGTATATCATCAAAATCATTAGCATGTGTTCCAGCCCAAACCGACTGGTTTAAGTCGGGCTGATGAATAAAACGCTTATTAAGCATGAATTCTTCCTGGCTTGATGAGATTTCCTGCTGTGCCTTTCTCAATCGAACCAATATCTCATTATTCTTACTAATTTCACTATTCAAAAAGGAAATATCTCTATACAGCTGGCTTATTAAAATGGAATTGTCATCCACAGTGGTCACCCCGCGTTAACTTTTAATTTTGGAAGGCTTCTAAGTTGGAGTATAAATCGGAAGATATTAATTGCATTACGGTTGATAGAAGTTGAAATTAACAGTTTTATTTAGTTGCATGTTCAAGTAAACGACCATGCAACTAAATAAAATTTTCAATTATCAGCCTGCTTCGCCATCCTCGGAATGAGGAATCCCATAATTACACCTATGGCAATTACAAGCAGAATAATATAAAGAATCATTAATTTGTTAACCTGTTCAGCGGTTGATTGATCCTCCGCCTTGAAAAAGCTTTCCTGTTTCGAATCGGAAAATAGCTGAAGCTGGTCCGCTTTTGCAGTGATGGTATTAGTAGTGGTTTCACCGCCGTCGAATAGTTTCTCCTTCACTTCCTTCAAAGGATCCAGGTTCTTTTTTGTAAAAGTAAGATCCTTTTGTTCTTCCGGGATCTCTTTCTTATTTTCATAAAGCGATTTTTCATGGAGGTAATCGGTATTCTCTTTGAATTCCTGTTTTTCATAGGTATTCGGCGTTACGTTATAAAAATCAGGGGTCGCCCCGGCAGATTGGCCAGCTAGCAGCCAAAACGCCGGGAGCAGAACTATTACTTTAAGGAATCTATTAAGCTTCATAAGCCTGGTCCTCATCCCTCTTAGTACGCAGGTCCTTTATCGACCGGACTGCAAATGGAATGATGGCAAGGAAGGCAATAATGCCAAGCAGTATGAGGATGGCCGGAATAAACAGGGACTGTGAGTCATACTGAATGGACATATATACCTTGGACATTGGGTCTTCATAGTTAATATTCGGTGCTGTAAGAGCAAGGAACGGACTGATGAAGAAGGCGATGAGCCCTACACTCAGAATCCATCCTGCCAAATTGCCGATCTTGAACCCTGCCAGTACAATGGCTGAGGCTGCCGTCAGCAGCAATATGGTGAAAATGGTCCATTCAATTGCGCGATCCTGTTCCATTGAGTAAATATTGAGGCCGAATATGCTGATAATCAGACCAACAATAAGATTCAGCAGCACAAACATGGAAACATGTACAAGCATTGGCGCATTTTTGAAATAATGGCTGAAGTATCCGATCATTAAGCTGCTGAGCAGGATAATGGCCAATACGACAACCGGCGGCAGCTTGCTTTCCTCTTTCTTGGCAGCTGTTTCTCCGCTGATTTGAAGCGGGCTGGATAATTGCTCGTATACCGGACCATTCTTTTGGCCATTCACATAAGTGTTTCCAAGAAGATTGTAAATATCATCCCGGAACATCTGAGTTGTCTCTACGTTCGAACCCCACTTGGAATTCAGTGTATCTGCATCCTGCTGGACACTTTGCACCTTTTGCTCAAGCTCGTTTGTATAGGATACGATATTGCTCTGATTTTCTCCGATAGATCCAACAAGATCATTGATCATCAGCATTCTTTGGCTGATTCCCTCTTGTTTGACCATAACGGAAGTTCCGTTAATGCCATCGACAGGCATTTGGGTATTGGCTGATAATAACTGAATGTTATCCATAACAGCTATTGCACTTTCCTGCAGTGCAGATAAGTCTGATTGCATAGCAGATTGCTGCTCTTCCATTCGCTGGCTGTAATCATTAAAGAATGCAGCAACCTGATTATCAAGACCTGTAAGCTGTTCCTCAGAATAAGGGATGGATGTATTCAATTCATCCCAAACCTTCTGTTCATCCTCGTTCACCTTTACAATTGGATTCAACTTTTCTATAAAGGTTTTAAGTTTCTCAGGATTATAGTTAATGGATGACCCAACAGTTCCTTCGAATCTTCCGAGTGCAGAATAATATTCCATCATTTTTGAAGGAATGGCATAGATAATTGGCTGGTTAAACACTTCAGTTAACTTCGCCTTGCTTTCGCTGTCTAAATTTAATTCAAGAATTTTATTTTCTTTCTGATCGATTAAACCAATTAAAGATGAAAAATCTCCGGAATTGCTTAGCTGCTGAATCAAATTTTTGTTCTCTTCAACCAGCTTATTATAGTCTTCAACCAATTTTCCGTTTTGAGCAAACAATTCATCGTTTGCAGCCTTTAGTTCATCCACTACTTTCTGCAGAGGATTTGCTTCTGTGTCATTCACAGAAATTTTCTGCTCTACATTAAGCAAACGCTGGGAAAGCTTCGGCAGGCTTGCGACTGCTGCGGCAGCTTGCTCCGGTGTTCCTTCAATGGTTTCAAGCGAAGACTTAATCGTGTTTATTTCATTGGCAATAGCCTGCAATTCTGCTCTCTCATTTTCCAGGCCGGGAATTGATGGAATGGCTGTATTCGGATTCGTGTTAGCAGCTGTCTGCTTTTCAGCATAACTTTTGTTTGAAGCCGATGACGCTGTCCCTGGATTTCCGGCAGACGTACCTTTTGACAATTCCTGCTTCAAAGAAGCTATGTTTGCCTCGGATTGGCTTAGGGTATTTCGTTCTTGTTCCATAAGATAATTAATCAATTCTTCTCTTTGTCTATCCACTTGTGAAGTGCGGATAGCAGAGAGGCTGCTGAATGTCTCACTGTTTTCTTTTAGCTGAGACTCAACTGAATCAAGTGTGCTTGAAAGCTGCTCACCGCCTTCATTCAGTGCGGCTAATGATTCAGAGTACTGCGGATCATGTTTCCCGGTTAGGGCCTGTATATTTAGCACACTTTCATCCTGCAGCTTCTGAAGAGTTTCCCGCTGTGCATCCTGATATTCCCGGTATTGGTCAACATATTGAACAAATCCGGCAAGACTCTCTTCAAATTGAGTAAGGTTATTTTCACCCTCTGAAGTACTCTCTGCTGCTGTCTTCACTGTCGACTGAATGCTCTCCAGCATATTGCGCTGCTGTTCGATTTCCGCTGCCAGGTTCTTTGAACTGGGCTTATAGAAAGCGAGCATGGCATTCTGGAAGTCTATTTCTTTTTGTAAAATGGTATCGAACTGGGATTTCACATTTTCCAGGTCCTGTGATACATAGGTCCAGTACAAGGTTGAAATCTTTCCATTCACACGGTTGGTGGCTGTCTGAATCTCGCGCAAAACCTTTTCTCGGTTCAGTGAGTTCAGCTGGTTCTGTACCGTAAATTCAAAATTTGCTTTTTCAGGCTGCTGGCTTTCATAGGACATGATGTTCTTTGAAAAGTTGGAAGGAATATAAACGACTGCGTCATACTTGGTATTTCTCAAGCCATTTTCTGCAGCACTTCTGCCTATGACAGTCCACTCATATTGTGAACCGTCTTCGAGAATTGATGTTATTTCCTCTCCAAAATCAAGAGATTTATCTTCTTTGTCAGCTCCTGTATCTTCATTAACAACTGCTATGGTTCTTGTGGCATTCTCCCTGACCAGCAGAGGATTATCGCCAATGGTGCCAAAAAAGATGGCTGGCGCGGCGATAATCAGAAGCATCACCAAAACCATTTTCACGATGTATTTTGTTTTGGCTGTCATGCTAAGACCTTCCTTTCAGTGGCACATAAAGGAATTTGAATTTTTAATTCCTTTCCGTTTATAACGTAATAACCATATCCCGGCTGTATCTCTGCCTCTTTCCGGTCGTATGGAAGGGTAAAGAGTGTCTGCTCTGATTTTTTCATCAGAACGACCGCCTGGCGGATCTGTTTGATTTCTGCCGTTAAGGAATCGTATCCTTTCGTCAGTTCATTATTGCTGCCTGTCACGATGACACTAAAGCCAAGATGGCTTCCATTTTTCATCAGCCTTGCCATTCTCTCCTGCAGGCTGTTATCCAATGTCTGTGCAAAACGGGAGTATCCATCCACAGCCAGCACGATCGGCGAAAACGCTATATCTGTATTGCCATGCTGGATTGCATTAAGATATTCTTTTTCCCTTTGGGATAACTGTTCTTCCGCCTTTGCTGCCCAATCGCTGATCTGTTCCTTTGTCTCGATATAGACTGACTTTTCCTCACTCGCATAGGATGATAATCCTCTGTCAAAGGAATCGAAAATACCAACAGATTCAGCCCCCTGAGCTAGCATTTGATTAATCATGAGCTTAAGGACATTTGTCTTTCCTTTTTGGGCCTGCCCAAGGATAATGCAATGCTTCGTTTTATTGAAGTTTGCATACACAGGTTTGACGGATTCTTCATCAAGGCCAATTGGTACAAGTCCCGGCTGAGTCTCTCCCGCAGTGTAACGGGTAAAGTTAACCGTATTAAGCTCTGCCGGAAGCATCGGCACCTCTTCAGGCTGACTGCAGTCTTTGTATTTCTCCTTCAGCTCCTGAATGTCAGCCCGGATCGATTCCATGATCTCGAAATCGTCCCTGCCCTCTGCCGGCAGGAATACCTGTGAAAAATAGGCCTCTTCCATTTTAATAATGGCTCTTCCCGGTATTGGCTCAGGTGCGAAAGGAACCCTTCCCAGAACGGAGTAAGCCTCGCTGCTGTCCATCAGATAATGGACCACTTTTGTTTTGAGGTTATTCATGAGCGACTGCCGGATTGAATTGATCCGCGTCGCAGCGAAAATCATATAGATTCCGAGTGACTGTCCATCCCTGGCAATCTGATTAATTTGCGTTTCAAGCTCCTGCATTTCCTCTTTTACAAGATCGAAATTATCAAATGTGATATAGACGAGCGGCAATTTTTCATTGCTCATCGAATTGTACATCTTAATTCCGCTGACTTCCTGCTGCTGGAATAATAGCTTTCTGCGGGCAATTTCATCCTTGATCAGATTCATGAACTTTTCAATTTTGCGCTCTTCATCCATCAGGAAGAAATCGGCCGTATGCGGCAGTTGCCTTAACGGAAGGAGTGAACCATTGCCAAAATCGAAAATATAATAATGTGCTTCTTCAGGAGACCGCTTTTCGGCAATGCTTAGCAGTAGTGTCATAATCGTATGGGATTTTCCATAACCGGAGGAGCCGAACACCCCTACATTTCCATCCTCTATGATTTGATAGCTTAATGGATACTGGCTCTGCTTCTCAGGCTCATCCACCATTCCTAAATGAATTTCATTATTCTCCTCAGCGCGATAAAGCTTCCTGCTTAAGCGCCCTTCAAGAGGAGGAAGCCATGGACTTCTAAGTTTCGTAATGCCCATCGAGGACTGTGCTGCTTCAATCTCTTCCACAACTGCTTCAATTTCTGTTTTTCCGCCTTTTTTCTTCCCTTGGCGTGAATTCACATCCGATAATGGAACAAGACCCAGGTCGGTTACAATAGCAATCTCATCCTCTGTCTCAGAAGAGTCTTCCAGATAAGGGGCTCCGCTCCATGCAGATTGGAACAGTTCATAGACTTCATTATTGCCGACCTGCAGATAGCCGCGGCCGGTTACGGTAATAGCAGCAGCATCGCCGTTTTTAATGATTTCCCGGCTGTCATCTGTGTCCTGAACCTTTAAAGCCACCCTAAAGCGGGCATTACTCCAGATCTGTTCGTCAATGACACCGCCCGGCTTTTGGGTGGCCAGAATTAAATGGACTCCCAGGCTTCGGCCGATTCGGGCTGCACTGACAAGCTCTCTGATGAATTCGGGTTCTTCACTCTTAAGCTCCGCAAACTCATCGGAAATCAAAAACAGATGAGGAAGCGGCTCCTTTGCCATATTGTTTTTATAAAGGTCTGTGTAATCGTTTATATGATTTACCTGATATTCATCAAAAAGCCTTTGCCGCCTTTTCAATTCACTTTTGATGGAGGCAAGCGCTCTTGAACTGAAGTTCTTGCTGCCTTCAATATTCGTAATCGTCCCCAGAAGATGCGGCATGTTCTTAAACGGCTGGGCCATGCCCCCACCTTTGTAGTCAATCAGCAGGAAAGCGACCTCGTGGGGATGGAAGTGAACAGCAAGTGAAAGAATATACGTCTGCAGAAATTCACTTTTTCCCGATCCCGTTGTCCCGGCCAGCAAACCGTGCGGGCCATGCGCCTTTTCATGAAGATTCAATAGCGACAGGTCTTCCTTTCCTTTTAAGCCGATTGGAACCGCCAGGGATTTGGAAGACTCTTTTGTAAGCCAGTTCTCTTTGATCGGAAGTTTCCCTACTTCTTTTACTTTCATCATTTCCAGGAAGGAAACGCTATTTGGAATGGAATTGGTCATTCCAACCTGATGATCAAGCGTTCTTAACAGACGGGAAAATTCCTCATTTCCCTTCTTCTGATGAGCATCAAGCTTAAATGGGATGCTCACGGCCTTTTTGTCCTGAATCAGAATGTCCCCCTCTTCCTGATTGACATATCTGACAAGGGTTTGAATATTATCATGCAGGCTTTCCTTTGAGTCTGCTGCAAAGATCACGGAGATTCCCATATTGGAGTGGTCGCCCTCCAAATATTCCAATATCACATGATCTGCAATCAGCTGATGATTGGCTATGATGAACACGAGATGAGGCGAATACACCTGCTTCTCTTTATTTTCATCCAAATCCCTTTCGCGCAGGATTTCATAAAGGGAAGACAGCAGCTGATCCCTCGTTTGTTCGTTATAAATCAGCCCTTTTGCATGTGCATGCGGCATCTGGAAATGTGGAAGCCATTTGAGCCATTCCCATTTTTTATATTCTTTTTCATTAAAAATAAATACGAACCGCACATCATGGTAGCTGTGGAAAAAGGCCAACTGCCCAATGATCTGGTGTATCTCATTTTTAACAGCCGACTCTTTTCCGATCAGCCCGATTGGCCCCTTGGCAAGGTCAGCCACCACAGGCACATTTCTAACTTCCTTATACACTTTCTCCATTTGCTGTGACTGTTCAAGAAGATCATCGATTTCACGGTTTGACATATCCCCTGAGCTTACCTTAACTTCATAGCTCGCAGGCACATTTCCGGTACCCAGTCTGAATTGAAGGAAGTCAAAGCTCTGCAGAGGCCGCTCCCAAATGCGGTCAGATATATGGCCCGTAAAATATTTCATTTTCTCAAAAGACGGAAAGTGGAATTCCAGAACATGCTTCTGCTGGTCAGACAATGCCTGCAGCTCTTTTCGCTTCTCTTCCAGATAGGCAGTATAAACTCGATGCCTGCGCTCTTTCCGCTTTTTTTGATTGCTTTTGTCCTTAAAGTACTGGACGGTGGATGTCACTAAAGTGGTCATGAACATGACCATGGAAATGATAATAAAAATCCCTCTTGGCTGAACCAAAGCCACGATACCCATTACAACCAGCATAATCAGCGGCGGCATGATAATCAGCCATAACCCCCTGCCTGAATCATCCGGCTCCTGTGATGGAAAGGATAGGGAAACCTTCTCATCCGGCATTTCATAGATCATTCTTGGCGTTCTCCGGTAGAGCGGATATTTCTTTGCCATCTCAGATTGCGGCCTGATGGTAATGGGAAGCTTTGATTCATAGTATTCAAAGCTATCAATCTGGAAAAGATCCTCTTCTATTATTCTTATAGACATAAAGGGGAAGAACAGCACATCTCCCATTTCAAGGAAAGTCCTCTCTTCAACTCTTTTTCCATTTATATAAAGCTGCCCTGAACCCGGCTCTGCCATCCAGCCCTTTTTGGTTCTTATCAGATCAAAAGACTGGCTGGCTTCCATTAAAATACCGTTCTTTTTATAAATGGAAGCATCCGGGTTATCAGAGGAAATCTCTATTTCCCTTTGATAGCCGGAGTAGTAGGTTTGGCTTTTAAGGGCTTCAGAGGTTACTATTATCGTCAGGATTTCCCCCGCATCATTTATGTGAAAGGGTTCTCCATCGTTCAGCCTTCCGAGAACCGACTCATTCTGCCTAACTTCATAGAAGCTGTCGTGCTTTTCTATGGACACAATTCCTTTTGTAAAAGGAAATACCCTTATTGTCACCAGCTGTTCGAGCTCAGGACCGATGGTGATCCTGCCGCTTTTTTCAATTGGCATAGACAGCTGCTGGCAGTAATCGCTGTAAAACAACCATAACTGTTCCATCTCTCCACCTCCTGTCTATCTTAATTTGGCTTTGTCTTTTCTGCCTCTTCCTTCTTCTCGGCAGGCTTTTCAGCAGATGTTTCAGCTGCCTTTGCATCTGCAGGCTTTTCTTCTTCAGCAGCTTTTTGTTCAGACTCCTGTTTTACTGCCTGTTCATTATTTTCGCTGCTGCTTTGCTCATCCTGAAGCCGCTGCTCCTCTTCCTCCTGAGCTTTCTGTTCCTCTAAATACTCATCAATTTCTGCTTGAATTTCGTCGATTTTCTGCTGTTTTTCATCGGATTCAAGGCTATCATCCGCTTTGACAACTTCACGGTACTTAAGCAATGCGAACAGAATTAAATCCCGATCCTCAAGATCCCTCGAGATATCGAGAGCCTCTTTGGCATCTCCCCTCCCGATGTGAATCCAGTAATGATAGTAAAGGGGATCCGTCTGCAGGGTGATTGTATTTTGGACATTCTCTTTCTGGTCTTCTGTCAATGCTTCATTTATTATGTAGGACTGTGCCAGTTCGTACTGTACCACCCTTGGCATCTGATCAATATCATAATTGGATAACTCGGTCACAACTTCACTATATTGGCTTTTCAGGAAATGCTCCTGGCTATTAATAAAAGCTGCCTGTTTTGGCTGAGTAAAGATAAGGGAATATAGGCTGAAAGCAACGAAAGGCACTAGAGCAATCAGCAGACCCCATGCCGAATATCTTGTGGCTTTCCACTTTTTGCGGAATCTTGGCATATTCCTTATCTTTCTTTTCAAGCATTTCTATATTAGTCCGGATGACTTCTGACAATTCATTTTCATCCTTGGCCTTGATGACACTTGCCGCTGCAGGCGACAATTCAATGGTTTCATGAAGGCTAAGGTAATCCCGGAAAGCGCGATTTCCATCTACAGCAGAAGCGATGGTCGCTTTCAATTCCATCCAGAGTTTTTCCTGATTGGTTTCATATGGCGGAAGGCTTTCACTTACACCATAATGAAGCAAATGCGGTGACAGGCTTTCATCCGCCAAAATGTTTTCAGGACAGATGATGAGATGCAGCCTGGAATACGGATGACTTTTCACAAGCTTCAGGAGCTGTGAAGAGAAAATCCATCTGCTTTTTTGGTCTTTCTTTTTTAATTTGGAAAAGGTTAAGTAATTTGAGGGAATTTGCAGGACGAGGCGCAGTTCATCCTCTGTTAAATGGATATCCCTTTTAATAGCTGATTCCATCGCCTGGAGCAATTCCAATTCCGCAGCAGCATCAGCTTTAATTTTCTCTCTTTGGAAAAGAATAGTAAGGGATTGATGATCTGTTTCGACAACCGCTTCAAGCTGCTCTTCAAGGTAGGTTTGACTCTTTTCTGACATTTTTAAATGCTCCTTTATAAAATTTCGAAACGGTCCCCAGTGGTAATCCCCTTTTCTGCCAGCTTATCGTTTCCTGACAAAATCATTTGCTTGTTGGGAATTCTGACCCAATATCCTTCCCGGGGCGACTGAGGAATAGACTTAGCTTGCCAAACAATATCAACTACTTTTTTAACAGAGTGATAGTTAGATAGACGGAGATCAAAAGGTTCAACTTCATAATGTTTTAAATCAATTGTTAATTCTATGTACATGTTCAACACCTCACTAGAAAAGCAGAAGCGCCTCGATCACCCCCGACAAGCACAAGACGAGCCTGACGGAAAGGCGTTTTTTGCCTTTTTGGGAGGATTGGCTTGTGACCTCGAGGGGGTAGGCGCTGTAGCTAGACAAATTACCAAAGTGAAAATTTGCTAATTTAGTACCAAAAAAAGAGCGCTTTTCATCCTGTGAATGCAGCGCTCCTTCTCCACTTAATTGATTCAGATCTAATTAACCGCGGATTTGGCCAGCGATCTGGTTATCAGCATCTTCAAGAGCTCTTGCAGTATTATTAAGCTGAACAGAAATATCCTCTAATAATTGCTGCATTTGAACAAATGAAGGTCTTAAAGATTGGTATTGTTCAGCAAACGCTCTGCTTGCTTCCCCTTCCCATGCACCTTCCAGTTCACGAATCATATTATCCAAGCGGACAATCTGATCCCCAACCTGGCTGCTTTCTCCATTATAACGGTTAGACATGCCTACTAATTCTGCTGGTGTAACGCGAATAACTCCCGACATTCAAATCTCTCCTTTTCAATAGGTTACTATTATTGTAAAAATACACAATGCAAAGGTCAATTACTTACTTGCAAAAAATAACAAAACAGTTATTTATACCCACTAATACCCGATTTTTAGATACTTAAACCTGAATTGGTATTTTTTTCATAGGTTTTTGCTATTTTTTTGATTTTCAAATTCAAATTTTCTACCTATTTATTACTATCATGGCAGTCAAAACTCGTCAAATCGCTTATAAACCCGTGTCGAATTATGTCTGTGGTTTTATTCCTATAAATCTATAAACCCCCACTTGTATTTAGTAGGTAAAATTACCCTGACTTGTAGAATTTAATCAAACTTTCTTGAGCCCCATTTTTCCCTAAAATCATCCATACGGCTTATGTAGTTCTTTTGAATCATTTTCCAGAATAAATTTTGGGTTCATTAAGAAAAAAAGATACAGCAGAATCGCTGTATCTTTTAACAACTATTTATTCCCCAACCACCTTAGCATCCTTCAGCATGTCCTCTGTCAAAGTAATCCCCTGTTCCTCAGCTGCTTTCTTGTTAATTACAAGCTCAAGGCTTTCCGGGTAGCCGACAGGAATTTCACTCGGCTTTTTGCCTTCAAGGATTTCAATAGCCATTTGGCCTGTGGAGTATCCCAGATCATGATATTCAAATCCGTAGGAGGCAAAGCCGCCCCGTTTAACCGAATCGCTTTCTCCCACAAAAGCCGGAATGTCTTTTTCATTGGCGACGTTCAGCACAGATTCAAGGGCAGATACGACTGTATTGTCCTTAGGGATGTAAAACACGTCAGCACGTCCCACTAAGGATTCAGCAGCCTGCTTCACCTCGGAGCTTGTTGAGATCGTCGTTTCAACTGCTTCAAGCCCAGCTGCCTCGATAGCTTCTTTTGCATGCTTAACATTTACTACTGAGTTTGGTTCCCCGTCATTGTATATGATGCCGACCTTCTTAGCATCAGGTACAAATGTTTTGATAGAGTCAATTGTATTTTTGATGGCATCCGGATGTGTGTCAGATGTACCAGTTGCATTCCCGCCCGGCTCTTCCATGCTTTCCACAAGCTCAGCTCCCACAGGATCGGTGATGGCTGTAAAAAGGATTGGAATATCCTTCGTGGATTGCACAACCGATTGGGCACTCGCCGTAGCAATCGCCAGGATTAAATCATTCTTGTCCGCTACCAGGTTCTGGGCGATGGACATATTGTTGTTCATATCCCCCTGGGCGTTCTGGAAGTCAATTTTAAGGTTTTTTCCTTCTTCATAGCCCGCATCTTTGAGTGCGGCAATAAATCCTTCTCTCGCAGAATCCAGTGATGGATGCTCGACAATTTGCGTGATGCCAATTTTAACCGTTTTCTTTTCTGAGGCTTCCCCGCTGGTTTCCTCACTTCCTGAACCACAGGCAGCAAGCATCAGCAATGCACTGCTTGCCAGGATGGCCAACATCTTTTTCATCAAAAACTCCCCCTAATATTTTTATAATTTTTTTAATATTTCGATATTAACATGTTTAATATGTTTGTAACAATAGCTAATCCACTTTTTGTCTGGTAAATTGACATGTTTACGTCAATAAGGAGAAACGGGTCCCTGACGCATGTTTCATAAAAAAAGGACCGCGGCATTGCCGCAGCCCTCTCATATCAGTCAATCAATCCCTCTTCTTTCAGGAAATCAACCGCCACATCTTCATATTGCTCTTTATCAATATCAACTCTTGCATTAAGTTCCTGCATTTTTTCATTATCAATTTTGCCAACAAGCATCTTCAATGCTTCTTCAATTTCAGGATGTTCTTTCAGCGTATCAGCCCTGATAACAGGGGTTGCATAATACGGAGGGAAGAATTTTTTATCATCCTCAAGGACCTGCAGATTGAATGCCGGTATGCGGCCATCAGTGGAAAAGGCGTCAATGACATCCACTTCGCCATTCTTGATGGCACTGTACATAATACCGGAGTCCATGGCCTGTGTTCCGCCAAATTCAAATCCGTAAGTATCTGCAAGGCCGGGATATCCATCTGGACGCTCCAGGAATTCCGGCTCCGAGCCTAGAGACAGCTCTGATGATTTCTTGCCTAAATCTGAGATGGTTTTAACACCCCATTTATCAGCATCTTCTTTTCTTATAGTCAGTGTATAGGTGTTATTAAAACCGAATGGCTCAAGCCAGACCAAATCATAATCAGCCTTAAAGCGCTCTTTTACGAGGTCATACACCTTGTCGGGATCACTGATCATTTCTTCTTTTAAAATACTCAGCAAGGCTGTTCCCGTATATTCCATATATAAATCATAATTTCCGCTATTAACGCCTTCAAATGCAGGTGCCGTACCGCCAAGGAAGGATTCATATTTCACATTCAGATCTGTATGCTCTTCAATCAGATGGCCCATAATGTAAACCATGATCTCCTGCTCCGTGAAGTTTTTGCCGGTAATGGTGATTGTATCCTTGCCGCCGGCTGTTTCACCGAGCTGGGCAGCAAAGGCGGAAAGAGGAAGGATTAATATTAATGCAGTCACCACCCATTTTCTCCAGCGGCTCAAAGTTGGGTTAGTCTTCTGCCCTTGTTTAAGCCCCTGCGGAGTCACATCTGTCTCCAGCAGCTTCAGCAAATAGTCAAAAACAATCGCTAATAGAGCAGATGGAATTGCACCTGCCAGAATTAGGCCTGTATTATAAGTCTGCAGCCCGCGGAAAATCAGATCTCCCAGACCGCCAGCCCCAATGAGGCCTGCAATTGTCGCTACACCGATAATTAATACAGTCGCCGTACGAATCCCGCCCATGATCACACTCAGGGACAGTGGAAGCTCCACCATCCAAAGGACCTGGCGATTCGTCATTCCCATTCCGACCCCGGCGTTAATGGCAGACTTTTCAACACCAGTAATGCCTAGATATGTATTTCGAAGAATGGGCAATAAGCCATAAACGGTTAAAGCAATAATCGCAGGGGCTTGTCCGGTTCCGATGAATGGTACGAGAAATACAAGAAGTGCGAGACTTGGAATTGTCTGAAAAACTCCTGCAATCCCAATAATTGAATCGGCTATTTTCCGATGGCGGGTTAAATAAATGCCCAAAGGAACAGATATTAAAATCGCAATGGCGATCGAAATAAGCGATAAATACATATGCTCTAAAATTAAGTTCCATATTATAGGCCAGCGGTTTACAAAAACGTCAGCCGTGCTGCTGATTAAGTTAAGAATCGTCTACACCCCCTATCCTGTTTATTCGACGATCTCGTCGACCATATATTCTACAAGACTCGATCGGGTCACAATGCCCAAAAGTTTTCTGTGTTCATCCAAAACCGGAACAAAGCCGTAAACAGATTCGTTCACAAGCTGAAAGGCTTTTTCCGCCGGATCATTTTGCTGAAGTGTCACGACGCTTGAATCCATAATATCTTTAAGCCTCAACTCTTCATCTTTGTAATTTCTCTGGACGTCCCAGACGGTGGCAATTCCCTGAAAAATATTTTGATTATCCACAACCACGAGACTGTTAACCCGTTTGCTTCGCATCATCTTTAGGGATTCTGCCAGCCTGCGGTTTTCACCCGCTGTGACAGCCGGAACCATTAATTTGGTCAGTTTAGGGAATGAAATGCTGTCACTTTCCTGAAGCCGGTCTTCTCCAATAAAGCTTCGGACAAACTCATTAGCCGGCCTGCGGATGATATTTTCCGGCGTATCCAGCTGCACCACCTCCCCATCCTTCATAATACAGATGCGGTCAGCGATTTTAAGCGCCTCATCCATGTCATGGGTTACAAATACAATGGTTTTCTGGATATCCCGCTGAAGGCGGACTAACTCATCCTGCAGCTGCTCCCGGCTGATCGGATCCAGTGCACTGAATGGTTCATCCATTAAAATAATTTTCGGCTCAGCTGCCAGCGCACGGATAACACCGATTCTCTGCTGCTGCCCGCCGCTCAATTCTGAAGGGTAACGGTCACCAAAGACTTCCGGATCCAGTCCTACCATATGCATCAGTTCGTCCACTTTATCTATGTATCTTTCCTTCTTCCATTTCATCAGCCTCGGAACAAGCGAAACATTTTCTTTAATCGTCATATGCGGAAGCAGCCCTATTTGCTGGATCACATAGCCGATCGTCCGGCGAAGCTTGACTGGATCTTCTTTTGAAATATCTTTTCCTTCAATTGTAATTGTCCCTTTTGTCGGCTCAATCAGACGGTTGATCATCCTCATGGTTGTGGTTTTTCCAGATCCGCTGGGTCCAATCAGAACCAGCAGTTCACCTTCCTCGACCTTAAAGGTAATATCCTTGAGAGCATGGAACCCGTCCTGAAAGACTTTGTTTACTTCTTTAAACTCAATCAACTTTTCAGCACCTCCTATACATCAAATAATTGTAAAATTATGGAACAACCTATCCGCAGATACGTTTTTCAGGGTAACATAAACCGCTAAATCATGCAAAAATCATTAAATTAGTTATCCCACTATAATTCCATAATATTCATATTTAACCTTAATCTTCTTTCTTCAAACCAAAAAGGTTCTTCATCTTAACACCCTGATGAAAAACCCTTTCTAACTCTCGTGTTTAGTTAATGTGCCTCATCCTCATTTTCAGCTTCCTCAGCCCATGAAGGTTCCCGGCCATCCTGATGTTCATTATAAACCTCTGTCGCCTCTCTTTCTTTCATGAAAGTCTTCATATCATGAATATCGTGATGATCCCCGATAATATTTCCAAACCCCTGATTATGTTTCTTATGGCTCCTGAAATCAGTAGGAAAGTTGTTGCCGAAATTGACCGCGGAGGCATCTTCAATGGTGCCGATATGAATATCTCCAATCTTAAACTCAGAATCGAAGGGTGAAATCTTCTTCGTTTTTGCCGGCTTCTCTTCGTTAGTACTATAGGGAATCTGTTTTCCATTAATTTTTATGATTATATCCTCATGACCCGCTTTCCTCTGATTCTTCCCCATGGCAGCCTCTTCAGGAGAATGAAGATCGCCAGTCTGAAAGGTATTCCCAATATTTAAGGCTCCGCTTAGTTCTTTAATATCCACTTTATCCAACTTATAGATTAGCTTATCTAAATTTAAGGTCTGTATATTTTTGATATCAAGGTGCACATTCTTATTGTCTTCCCTGATGATTTTTTCCAGCCGGGCCATTCGATTCTCTATATCCTGGAGCAGTTTTAAAAGTGTATCTTCGTTTAGGTTCATGCCTTTCATCCTTTATCTAAATTGGCACTCTCTATGAACAGATGCATAGTATATTGTTATTTCATACAGTGCTGGGGAAAAAATGATGAGAAAACCCAAATTTCCTAAGATTATCTTCAATAATCTTAATGTAGATCTGTTGGAAAACAACTCAGGCATATTTATGGGAAAGAACCGGCAGTTTTATTGGAGTTCTGCCGGTAAAACCCATTCAGGCTTTGGAGCAGTATATGGACAAGAAAATGAAATTTCCCATAATACCCATTTTGTCCTGAAAGAAACAGCGGAAAATCAGAAGGAGGGGAAAAAGATTTAAGATTCTTTTTTGATGCTGCTGTAATATTATTTGATATCTTACTGCGGCTTCCTTTTATATTTCCAAACCCGTCCGATTTTTTTGCCTTACTGCGCCATTTATATTGAATATTGTCCCCGTAAAAAATACCGGAGCTATTATGAACAGCCCTTACTTTAATAGAGTTATACTGGATCTTAGCCATCTAGAGCCCCCTATCCCTATTGTCATTATTATTATGATTATTGGTCAACATAGAGAAGTATGCCCCTTTAATTCCCAAGGATTTTTGGTATACTTCTCAGCAGTGCCCACTACGTTAATCTCTTTTGCTCCATAAGTAAGAGTCCACGCAAAATAAAACCACCTTAGGGAAGATGGCAGGATGTTCACCGTTAACTTTGTGTAACAGGCTGATTATTACTCTGTTGATGCTGTGAAAAGTCCGCATCAATCCAGTCATTATCGTTAATAACGTTTACAATATTGGCAGCCATGTTTTGATAACCTGCGATTTTACCTAAACCGTAGTTATTTTTCCTGTTCACCTGCCAATTTGTCTGATTGTTCTCTCCAGTAAAGATGCCTGAATTCGAAGACATCGAAGTGATATTGATATTGTTGAATTGTATATCGATACATTTCATTTATATATCCACTTCTTTTCTTATATTTGCGAAGTTGGCTGCGGGTTGATATTTTCAGGCTGCGTAATGGGGTTATCAATCCCATCAGGATCATTAATAATATTGGTACAGCCCAGCACAAGCGAATTCACAAAATTTCCATTGCCGGAATTAAATTTCCCCTGGGCATTCCAGTCAGGCTGGCTGTTTTGGCCAGAACCAATTATGGAATTCGAGGACATGCTCAGCACATTAATCTGATTAAACACGACAGAAACAGGCAAGATTATTTCCTCCATTCCTTGAACGGTTTATGTTACTATATGCCCTTTTCTTTTCATTGTGACTCCGGTGCTTTCAGGCTTAAAAAAGGGAAGCATTTTTAAAGAGCTCCCCCTGACAGCTATTAATAAGGATATCCAAATCCCGGTCCACAGCAAGGCCGCGGGTAATAATAAGGCGGTGGCGGTGGCGGTGGCGGATACCCATAAAATGGACGCGGATAGAATAAAGCAGTGCCCAATAAACCTCCTGCTAACCCGCCTAAAAAAGGCAGACCAAAGAATCCAATAAAACGCTGATCATGCGGCTGATAAGGGCCTCTGTAAGGGTACATTCATACATACCTCCATTTCCTCTGTATATGCCTACATTATTGTATATGCGTGGAAATGGGTTTGGCTTGGGCAAATTCACTACATTTGGCGGGGGAGTGTTGGGGATATATTATACGAAAAACCTTGAAAGGCATGGCCAATCAAGGTCATTTGTTTTATACCAATTAGGCCTAATCTTCAATTAAATCGATAAAATATTCATTATTATTGAGAAACTTTTTAAAAAAATCCTCTAACGATTCAGCTATTTGAATATCGAAATAAAATATTGGATTTTTAGCAAATTGTAAATCTATTGAAATATAAACACCCTCGTTTACTTCAAAAAAAATAAGCTTATCTTCATCATCAAAAAGTTCATCTAAATCTGGATCAAATTCAAAAACACCTTCTCTTAATCTAATATCAGCTACAGCCCCTGGTCCCAATATTCTATTAATTGAATTAGCGCTTAGACCTTCAATAAAGCCATAACCAACTTCTAAATATAAATGTTTTAAATCATTTGGAAGGCTGATGCCCATTCTTTGTTCAGCTTTTAATATATCATCATTAGGTACCTTATAAAGTTTATTTTCTAGTTCATTTATAAATTTAAAATCAGCCATATGCTATTTTACCTCCTTGGAAATAGTTTACCCGATGGAGCTCCCTTTCCACGTATCCCTGCTTGGTGTTCATTAGGATATTTTGCGGGATGAATATTCCACCACTCATGAGGGCCGCCAAAATTTTTCTCTATGATATGGTGAGCATCATACGGTTGACCAATACTCCGAGCAACCTCTCCATTCTTATCAAGCACTTCTTCTGTATATCTTGGCCACTTTTGATTGGTTTTTTCTTCCCATTCTGCAATCAATTTATCTTTCAAGCTCGATGTAAATTTGCTTCTATGCTTAGCTGTCTCTTTTGGTGTCAATTTTTCATAGTTTTTGTTTCTCAAGTCTTATTTTATTCGGTGAATCTGCTCTTTATTAACCTTTCGTCCAGTTTTAGCCTCTATATCTCTCAAATAAGCTTTTGCTAAATCCTTATTAAGTTCACCCGTACCCTTACCAGTCTTCCTCCCCGGCAAGACTACATTACCCTTTTCCTCTTTCAATATCCTGACAAGCGCATCAAAGTCCGCCTTATTGATGCTTTTCCGTATGATCTTGGTTCCTTGTTTTCGGACAACAGCCGCGAGCGACATGTATTCGAGTATTTCAAGCGGGGTTCCGTCAGCTATGGAGTCCAGTTCCTCACTCCTCCAACGCGGTCTTCCGGAATAGAGGCGACAAATTTGTAGGCTTTTCCTTTTTCTCCATAGAATTCCCGGACAATCCGGCCGTCCTCGTATAGATGAAACTTTCCGCCCTGATTCTCGCTGCCGATGCCATACTCATCTATGACATCAACAGTCAGGATCTCCCGGCCGCTCAGGGAGGCGAATTCCTCCGGGCTGATTTCGTTACTGTTCAACTCTGTTAAAGCTGACAATAGTATAGATTACATACATTTTAAAGAGGATGAACGGACTAAATAATTTGTTAAAACATCATAGAGCTTACAAGGTTTAGGTATATTATCTGAATAAAGTTTGTTTTATTCGGCACTCCGTATCGTAAAAAAAACCATGGGTTTGGTCTTGTCCCTGTCAAGTAGACAACATAAAAAGCTAAGCAGTGAGCGCGTGTCGATATTCTATCGGCGCGCGTTTCTTTAGTTTCTTTTGTCTTCGTTTGTAATTGTAATGGTAGATGTAGTCCTCAAGAGCTTGTTCTAGTTCTTCTCCTGAATTACACTTATTTATATACAGCTTCTCGGTTTTGAGATGTGAGAAGAACGATTCTACACAGGCATTGTCAAGGCAGTTTCCTTTTCGAGAGTGGCTGCCCTTGATGCCGTAATCCTCTAATCGGCTGCTGTATAGCTTTGACGTATACTGGAAGCCTTGATCTGAATGGAGAACGGCTTCAGCTACGTCTTTTTTCTTTGTCCATTTTTCTACTGTATTTAACACAAGTTCCAGATCATTTCTCTTAGATAGCTCCCAACTTACTATTTCGTTATTAAAGAGATCCTGTATGACCGATAAATAATAAAATTCTTCTCCAACAGACACATATGTTATATCCGTTACCATCTTTTGATTAGGTCCTGCAGCCCTGAAATTCCTTTTAAGGCGATTAGGGAAGATAATAGAAGGACTGCGACCGTGCCATTTTCTCTTCTTTCGGATGACTGATTGTATGCCCATTTCCGTCATCAGTCTGTAGACCTTCTTGTGGTTGATTAAATACCCATTTTCATTTAATTCATCTGTCATACGAGGCCGGCCAAATTCAGGATGCATGAAATGAATCCCCAAAATGTGCTCTCGAATATCTTGTTCATCCTTAGCCTTCTCTTCCCGTTTACCATTCGTTTTTCTCCATTTGTAATAGCTAGCCGGTTTGATATAGGCAATCTCAAGCAGCCAGGAGACCGGATAGGTCCCCCTTAACTCATCAACCAGTTCATACTTTATTCTTCTGGGTATGTTTCCTCCTCCTTTACCAGATTTGGATACTGCTTTTTTAGAAATTCAACCTGTGCTTTTAAATAATCTCTTTCCTCTTCAACCGACTTGAATTTAGTCCTAGGCCTGCCTTTTAAAGGGTTAGAGATTCCTTTACGCTCATTAAACGGTACTCCAGCTTTCCATTTCTTAACCCACACTTTAAGCTGGCTGCAGTTACGGATTCCCAATTCTTCTGCCAGTACTTTATAACTCTTAGACCCATTCACGTATTTCATGACGGCATTATGTTTAAACTCCTCCGAATAGCTATTAAAAGTTTGTCCTTTCTTTGCCATAGAAAAAATCCCCTCCAAGTAGCATTCTTTCCTCCATGGTAACATGGAGGTTTTTTTGAATGTCTACTTAAAGGGGACATTAACAGTTAGCGTCCCATGGATAAGAAAAGTTATAGTTTGTGAATTTTCAAATCACATTTATCTTCTTCTGCTACATCAAGTGCTGTACGTAGTACCTCAAAAAATGTTTTCCCATCAGTTGTTGCAAAATAATTCGCTAGACTAGTTACTTTTGGACTTATTTTATCCCCCCACGGTGGTTTTTGTGATAAGTCATCAATATCCCATATAACTTGTTCTGGAGAGTGCTTTGATAATTCCTTTTCAATTTCAATTAGATTAGCTTTTACAACAGAAACATCATCCCAGTTTAGTTGGTCATTATATAGCTCATTTATCAATAAAGGATATTTTGTACCCCATCCTTCTTTTTCTAAATGATATGAGATTGTTGAAAAAAATGAATGTACAAAATCGCTATGACCTAATTCGTAATAAAAACAATCTACTAATATTCCTACTGCCATCTAACTTTCACCTCTGATCCATTTTAAAAATTATATCTGCTGCATCATTTGTTCTTTCATTTATTTTTTGTTTAATGTCTCTTAAAATATCCCTTGTGATAATTTGACCCCTAACATCAATAATAACAGATTGCCTTGTTTGCTCAGGTAAATCACTTATCCGCTTATTTATTTGCTTTGACACATTTCTTATTAAGTTACTTCTACCAGAAGATGTAGTCACTTTATAATTCTTAACTTCTATGCTATGACCATTAATATAAAAATCTGGTCTTGAACTATTTTTAGTGCCATGACTTACTTCATTACCTTCCTTAAATGAAACTTGGTCACGATATCCAGGATATTCTTTTCCTACATCATTTTCAGACTGTCTCCATGAAGGTCTAGTTTTACCCGTACCCTTACCAGCCTTCCTCCCCGGCAAGACCACATTACCCTTTTCCTCTTTCAATATCCTGACAAGCGCATCAAAGTCGGCCTTTTTGATGCTTTTCCGTATGACCTCGGTACCTTGTTTTCGGACAACAGCTGCGAGCGACAGGTATTCGAGTATTTCAAGCGGGGTTCCGTCGGCCATAGAGTCCAATTCCCGTACTCCTCCCACGCGGTCTTCTGGAATGGAGTCGACAAATTCGTAGGCTGTTCCTTTTTCACTGTCGAATTCTCTTACGATCCGGCCATCTTCATATAGATAGAAATTGCCGCCCTGATTCTCGCTGCCGATGCCATATTCATCTATGACATCAACAGTCAGGATCTCCTGGCCGCTCAGGGAGGCGAATTCCTCCGGGCTGATTTCATTACTGTTTAGCTCTGCTAAAGCTTTCAAGGCTCTTAATTGATAGTGGATGGTCTTTCTTTCGTAATTACTCTGCCAGATAGCCCAGATGGAATAAGCACCGGGCGGCAGAATCTGACCCAGGGCCGTTACGCCGAGTTCTTTAAAGAATTCCGGAGAAAGCATGGAATTTCCTGCTTTATGCCTGATCCCTTCTAAAAGCTCTCCATAGATGGGGCTGGATTGAAGCTGCCTGACGGAATAGCCGGAAATGCTGAGATTTCCACTCTGAAAGAGGCTGGAAATTTCATCGATGTATGTCTGCATCAAATGTAGATCCTGCTCAATTGGATCAAGTGCCAGTGTTTGCTGGCTGTCAAAAGTCATAAGATCATCAACCGTATTTCGCCGGTGAAGTTCCGCTCTCCTTACATGTGCCGAAAACTCCCCATCCTGCAGGTGAGGGAGACTGACAATATCAGAAACTTTCTGCATCACCGCATTGGTCTCTTCTGTTAGGCTAGTGGTGATAGATTCTGTTTTTACCAGGCCCTGTGCCGCTTCTCCATCCAAAAAGCTCTGGCGGATGAATCCATTGCTTGCCGGCTCGAGCATCTGAAGGGAAGAAAGTATTCTTTTTAAAGTATTTTGATAGTCTGCAAGAAAACCCAAAAAAAATAAGAGAAAAGGAGAATGACATTCCTGGAAGAAAGCCTGAATAGCGGCTGCTCCCTCTCCACAGAAGGAGTCCTCGAGCGAGGTGATTCCTTCTACATCACGCGCAATGTTTCTTATCTGCTCTTCTAAGGAGTCGAGACTGGAGTGAAGCTCCTTCAATCCGCTATGCAATTCCCTTGCATCTAATACCTTCAGTATAAATCGCCTCCTGCCATTCGACAATTGGAATAGAGGCACTTCAGAGAGTCCCTCACTAGAATTTTCCATATTTTATACTTTACACTAAAAATTAGAGTAATTTTATTATGAATAGGATTATTTTTACACTTTTGTATAAAACAGTAATAAATACCCATCGACAGAATGACTAAAATAAGGAAAATGTATCATTATTACATTATTTCCCTGTGATATAGTAAAATGGATTCTTTTTTTCGGTTTAATAATATGAAAATGGCAGTATATAGAGGTGAATATTCATGTCTTTAGGATATTACTACAGTTTATTGGCGAAGAAACAAAGTGATCTGCAGCGACTGCTGGCCTGTGAGGGGGAGCTCCAAGGAAAACAGCAGGAGTTTAACCAATATCGGCATACCGTCACAAAGCCGGATCTTTCCCCTTTTACCTGGCAGGGAAAGCTGGCAGATGAATTTGAGGATATCCGGTTTGATCAAATGCTCACAAGTTACACTGAAATTGAGTCAAATCAGTTTCATGAGGTGTTTTCAGCTATAAGCCGGAAGCTGCAGCAGATCCAGCAGGAAATCGAATCTATCAAACAAACAATCGCTTCCCTGGAAGCACAGCTTGCAGCAGAGAGGTCGAAGAAATAATGAGGAGGTACTGAGAATGAATACTGAGATTAAGCTAAGGATAAGCGATATAGAACAGGCACTCTCTAAACTTCAATCCTCTGCTAACGGGCTCCAGTCATCCCTTCCATCCACTATTGGGGAAAATAATGTCCTTGATTTCATCAATAAATTAAATGCTTTAAATAGGCAGCTTCAGCAGGTGACAGAAGCCTATAAATCTGTATTACTTCAAAATGAAGATACAACACGACAATCCGTACAGTTCTTGGATGAATCAGATCGGCTCCTTTCCAGGGGATACATGCGGTGCAGAAAAAATAATCCCCTTAGCAAACAACCCTTTTTCATAGAATATAAGAGGCTTCACCCAAGTTTTGGCCAGCTTATGGGGAGCCTCTTTTTATCCCCTCAATGCTGGCAGAATACCAGGATTTCTCATTCACCTCCCCTCTTCAAAATCTCTATTAATGAATCCTTATAAAAAAATGAAAATAAATAATAATTTATAGAGCGGATGTATTTTGTTATTCTAGTAGATATGCATATTGGGCAGTTTAGGAGTGGATTTTAACCGTGAACAAAAAAGACATTGCACAGATTCGGAAACAATTTAAATTAAATAATGACTTACTAAAGATCTCAGATATTTTTAACGTCTATATTATGAAGGAATCAAGCGAGATATATCATTATGAGAGCCAGCCTTTTGAAATGCTGGATCAGGATCAGCAGGAGCTCTTTATGGACAACTTCAAAAAGCTGCTGGGCGGCCAATTGGATGAAAAGCTCTTTGAATTAAAGTTTCAGAGGGATGCGGAAAACAGCAGTCAGCTCATCCTTCATCAAGGATTGCTGACCAATGATGCTGAGGGCTGGACGGAACAAATGCTTCAGATTGTCGGCAAAATGCTGGGAGTCCGGCAATATGAAAAAGATATTGTTGTTACGTTCATTCGCGGAGAGTATCTAAAGCCTATGAAGCGCCGCAATCCAGAGGCCGAGGAAAGTGAACGGGATGCCGTTTATTCTCATCCCTTTATTCTCTGCAGCATCAATAACACGCAGGAACCGAAGAAAGAACTGCTTTTTGACTATGTCGAACGGGAATTTAAATATCATTTTACCGTTGATCCGATTATCAACCTCAAGTCTCCCATTTCAGGGTTTCTATTTCCTTGCTTCACTGATCACGCTGCTGATGTCAATCATGTCCTGTATTCTGCAGGCAAGGTCCATGAGCCCGACCACCAGTTCATTGAGGACGTGTTAAACGGGGAAGAAACCATTACGGCACAGGATGATAAAATCGTTTTTGAAGAAATTATTAAAGACGTAACGGGAGATCAGCTTAGCACATCAACACTTTCCAGCGTATATGAAGAGATAAACCGGATGATCGTGGAAAACGAAGAGGATGAACCACCGAAGCTGGATTCCAAAGACGTAGAACATGTTTTAAAGGTGAGCGGCATCGAAGATATTGATTCTGAAAAGGTCCAATCCGCTTATCAAAAGATCATTGATGATGACAAATATGAAATAAAGGCAAGCAGCGTCCTGCCTAAATATAATTCAAAATCAATCAAAATCAGCACAAAGGCTGCCAACATATCCATATGCCCGCAGGATCTTAGATATGTAAGACAAATTAATTTTGAAGGCAAGCGTTACCTGATGATCGAGGTGGAAGAAGATACCGTGATTGAAGGCTTTACGATGATTCCGGAAGCTTTTGGCGGGGGTCATGATAAAGAATAAAGCAGCAGTGCTGTCATTCGAAAGAAGTATACTATTTAAAAAAGGAATTTCCAGATAGGAATTCCTTTTTTGGCGTTATAAGCAGTTTAGGGGTTGGGATAATGTGCCTGTCCTATGTCTCTTGTTTTTAAATACGCTATTTCTCCCAAAGCTCGACCAGCCGGCCTTCAGGATCTTCAATCCAAATAAATTTTCCAAACTCACTAACTTCTTTTTCCTTAACAAGAGGTACACCAATTTGTTCAAGACGGGTAATCATCTCGTCTAGATTATGCACCTGAAAATTCAACATCACTTGTTGTTCTGCAGGAAAATAACTGTCATCCTCAGAAAAGAAAGAAAAGATCGTCTCATTTTCTAATTGGGAAGTAATCACAGTCCCATTCCAATTATCTATTTCTATCTTTAACACTTCACTGTACCATTTTTTCACCTCATCCAGGTTCTTTGTTCTCCAAAATATCCCGCCGATACCTTTTATCATTGTAACCAGCTCCAGTCTTTCTTTTAGTTTTTCAATTACATTAGATATTCGAGATGTAATGTAAAGCTCCTTCTTCAACTTGAAGAGAGGAATTATGGCGAGAAAACAAAAACAAAAGAATTAAAAAAAGAGGCTTCCCACAAGTTTGCACAACTCATGAGAAACCTCTAATTTTAGGTGAGAAATATTAGCATTCCTCTTTCCCCTTACAAATCATGGGGTATGGGCGATGATTACATCATGCCGCCCCTATGGTGAGAGTCTGTAATATCGTTAACATGGTGTGCGTAGAGTGCGGTATATCAAGGTTTTATTAAATTCCCACTGTAACATCTTTAACGGGGATTTACCGTTTTTTATGGGATTGCGTTAGCAAAATGTTAGCAATTTTACTAACTCATATTAATTAATACCCATAAAAAGCATCCTTTTTGATATTCTTCTTTGGAATATGTTTACTCTTCAAAAAGTCAAATAAGGACGTCACCATTGATTGTGGTCCTGCAAAAAAGTATTTAACCTCACCATTATGTAAGGCGGTAAACTTATCTATCTCCTGATATAAATCATCCCTTGAATCCAGATATGTGATACTTGTTGAAGTGTTGTTTGCAATCGCATCAAGTTCATCTTTGAATAAAAATGACTTATTACTATCCAAATAGAGGAGATGTATGGGATTGTCGATACCATTTCCTTCTGACTCTATTTGTTTTAAAATTGATCGAAATGGTGTAATGCCAATTCCGCCTGCGAGGAGAAGGGTAGGACTGTCATCCTTTAGATTAAATGACCCTATAGGTCCTGTCAGATTTATAGTCATTCCCTGTTTCAGTTCTAGCATTGCTTTTTTGAACTCACTTGGATTTCCGCTAATACGCATCGTTATTCTAACCACATTCTCAGTCGGGGACGATGCGACAGTAAATGGACGTGTTTTGTTTTTTATTTTCTTATGGGTTATCGTAAACAAACCATGTTGCCCAGCTATCCAGCTTAAATCGTTCTCTTTTTCAAATAGGAAGGTATAAACATCTTCTGATTCTTTATAGCTTTCTAAAAACAATAAATCTCTCTTCTTAAACATTGCGAGTGCATCTTTAAAAAAACTCATTCAGCTACTCCTTTTTCTTCAATTCCCATTATCACTTTTTTAAGTTCTTCAATCTTATACGCCCAACCATATTTCGCACCGTTGAATGCTTGATCTTCTTTGTCGAAGCCTGTATGGTCGAGATGTAAATAAGTTGTTCCATCCTCTTCCTTCAATGTCCACGTGACGATAGTATTTATCGGACCACCTATCCATGTGTAAGATAACTTATGAGGCTCGTCCACTACTAATACTTCACTATCTACAATTAAATCTATTTCCTTATTACGAAACTGACATTTATATCCGACAATGGGTTTAAAGTTATTTTCCATTACCCATTGTGCAAGGGTATCTGAATTTGTTAAGGCTTCCCATACTTTATTAATTGGACTCTTAAATTGAAAATCTAATGATATATCTGCCATTATCTATTCCTCCACACATGATATATAAATGCTAATCATTCAATCCTTTTCCATCTAAAATTTTCTGCATATATTTTTCAATTCTTGAATTTCGGGTTTTAGATTGTTTAGCTCCAGAAAAATAAAAAAGATATGCCCTTTGCCGTCCAGGTGTCAACGATTCAAATTCTGTTTTCAATTCAGGTATTTCATCGAATTTAGCTTGTAATTCTTCAGGAACGGTATATTCAGAAGTTTTTTTGAGTTCTACTTCCAAACCAGCTTTTTCTACCTCAATAGCATTCTGTATATAGGTTTTCAGGATGGTTTCCATGTTTATTATTTCTTGAACATTGGTGAATCGAGTTTGGCGTGCGGACTGCGTATTCTCAGTTTGTTGGATAAGTATATGATTAGGATCCTTTAACAAGGCACCTTTGTGAAACAAAAAGGCACAATATTCTTTAAAGCCGTGAATTAATACAATATTCTTTCCATCCAACGTGTAACAAGGGTGCATCCATTTAAAATCTTCTGTTAGTCCACAATCTAAAACTATTTGTCTTAACTTTTCAAATTCACTCTTCCATTTCTTCTCTTTTCTTAAAAAACCATCAACCTTACGACTTGCTACACTATTTGTCATTCAAGCGACACCTACCTTCTATTTTTTGAAATTACATTAGAGAATAATAACGGTAAATCCGTCATTATCTACTTCTCCAATATATCCTTTAGTAATAACGCTCTTTCATTCCAAAACTTTTCATAAAAGGATAACCAATCTTTCACTTCCTGTAAGGGAGCTGCATTTAGTCGATACTTTGTTTCTCTACCTATTTTTCGGTTGGTTACTAAATCTGCATCTTTTAGGATAGATAAATGTTTTGAAACAGCAGTACGACCCATTTGAAAATGATGAGTTAATTCATGTAAAGGTAACTCTTCAGTACCTGCCAACAAACGTATTAATTTTCGTCTTGTTGGGTCTGCAATAGCTACAAAAACATCATGCTTTTGGTCAGTATTGTTCAAGGTCTTCTCTCCTTCATCAAAAATAGGGCACCTTTTAGTGTCCTTTATTATACGACACCAAAAAGTGTCTAGTCAATATTATTTTATTTTAGGGTTAAATTTGTTATTAGCCGCAAACAACACTCCACTAAATAGCTCAAGAAATAAAAAAGAAGCCTCTCAAAAGTTCAGTGAACTAATGAGAAGCCTCCGTTAAAAACCTTAATGTCAGCATAATGTTAGCAAATCACTCTCAACATACTAACAAATCCTTTTATATCAAGGGTTGAGGGGGATGATTACATCATGCCGCCCATTCCACCCATGCCGCCCATATCAGGCATTGCAGGAGCAGCATTTTCTTCCGGCTTGTCAGCAACTACTGCTTCAGTAGTTAAGAACATAGCTGCAACAGATCCAGCGTTTTGAAGAGCTGAACGAGTTACTTTAGTTGGGTCAACGATACCAGCTTCGATCATGTTTACCCACTCGCCAGTAGCAGCGTTGAAGCCTGTTCCAACTGCTTCGCGCTTTAAGCGGTCAACAATAACTGAACCTTCAAGGCCAGCATTGTGTGCAATTGTGCGTACAGGCTCTTCCATTGCACGAAGTACGATATTGATACCTGTTGCTTCATCGCCTTCAGCCTGGATAGAAGCCACTTTGTTGTATACGTTTAGAAGGGCAACACCACCACCGGAAACGATTCCTTCTTCTACAGCTGCACGTGTAGAGTTAAGGGCGTCTTCGATGCGAAGCTTGCGCTCTTTCAATTCAGTTTCAGTAGCAGCACCAACTTTAACCACTGCCACACCGCCAGCTAGCTTAGCAAGGCGCTCTTGTAATTTTTCGCGGTCAAATTCAGAAGTTGTTTCTTCCATTTGAGTGCGGATCTGGTTCACACGGCCGCCGATTTGCGCGCTGTCTCCAGCACCTTCAACGATCGTCGTGTTTTCTTTAGAAACAACCACTTTAGAAGCGCGTCCTAAAGAATCGATTGTAGCAGATTTAAGGTCACGTCCCAGCTCTTCAGTGATTACTTCACCACCAGTCAGGATCGCGATATCTTCAAGCATAGCTTTACGGCGGTCACCGAAGCCAGGAGCTTTAACCGCTACTGCATTGAATGTTCCGCGAAGCTTATTCACTACTAATGTAGCAAGTGCTTCACCTTCAACATCTTCAGCTACAAGCAATAAAGGCTTGCCTTGCTGTACAACCTGCTCAAGTACAGGAAGGATTTCCTGAATGCTTGTAATCTTCTTATCAGTGATTAAGATATAAGGGTTTTCAAGAACCGCTTCCATCTTATCAGAATCTGTCACCATGTATGGAGAAGCATATCCGCGGTCGAACTGCATACCTTCTACCACATCAAGCTCAGTTGTGAATCCTTTAGATTCTTCGATTGTGATAACACCGTCGTTGCCAACGCGCTCCATTGCTTCAGCGATCAGCTGGCCAACTTCATTGTCAGCAGCAGAAATCGCAGCAACCTGTGCGATAGACTCTTTGTTTTCGATAGGTTTTGAAATAGCTTTTAACTCTTCAACAGCAGTAGAAACCGCTTTTTCAATTCCTTTGCGGATGCCCATTGGGTTAGCTCCTGCCGTTACGTTCTTAAGGCCTTCACGGATCATTGCCTGAGCAAGAACAGTTGCAGTTGTTGTACCGTCACCGGCAACATCATTTGTTTTGCTTGCTACTTCAGCAACAAGCTTCGCACCCATGTTTTCGAAAGCATCTTCAAGTTCGATTTCCTTCGCGATTGTCACACCGTCATTCGTGATTAATGGAGAACCGAATTTCTTCTCAAGAACCACGTTGCGTCCTTTAGGTCCAAGAGTTACTTTTACCGCATTTGCAAGGGAATCTACACCGCGAAGCATCGCGCGGCGGGCTTCTTCACTAAATTTAATCTCTTTAGCCATTGATAAAAAACCTCCTCAAAAATTTTAGCTTTATCTTTTAATAATCTTCGACTGATCGGCGATTAGCCAATTACAGCAAGAATGTCATTTTCACGTAAAATTAAATATTCTTTGCCTTCGTACTTCACTTCAGTACCGGCATATTTTGAGAAGATGATACGGTCGCCGTCAGCAACTTCAAGGGCAACACGCTCACCATTTTCAAGAACGCGGCCAGTTCCCACAGCTACAACTTTGCCTTCTTGAGGCTTCTCTTTAGCAGTGTCCGGCAGTACGATGCCGCTTGCAGTTTTTTCTTCAGTTTCAACAAGCTCGATAATGATTCGATCACCTAGTGGCTTTAACAAGTGAAACAACCTCCTCAAATAATATGTAAATATTTTTATTTATTAGCACTCTCTCTATTTGAGTGCTAACACAATTATTATATTAATGAATCTCTTTTCTATTTGCAAGGGTGAAGCTTAAATTTTTTATAAAAAAATTCATTCGCGCTTACCCGCTATTTTTCGACACGGACAACCTCTTAAGGATGCTGCTGAAACACACATTTTAACCATAACAGGTCTCTCTTTGGTGCTGATATTTGAAAGACGCTCCTTATAAAGAGTACAATGGCTTTAGGACTTGTTTCCAACACTCAGATTAAGGAGTAAAACACTTTGAAAAAGGAATACTGGATTATTTTAATCGCCTATATTGCCATGCAGCTTTCAAGCTTGTTTGGCGTTCCGCTCGTTTTATTAGCTGCCGATGCCCTCGGAAAGAATCCCGAGAATATGCAGATTCTGGCTGTGGCCTACTGGCTCGTAATCAGTTTCACGATTACGCTGATTATTACGCTTCTACTACTAAGGAAAGAAATGAAACGGGGAATGGACAGGGATGCATCTTCTGTTGCAGGCTCTTTGGGCTGGGCTATTGGAGGCATATTTTTGGCCCTGATTGCTCAAGCTACAGCTGCAAGCATTGAAAACCTGATTGGCATTGAAATGGGATCTGAAAATACACAGCAGATTATCCGGATTATTGAAGCATCGCCAATCGTCATTTTAATCAGTTCGGTCATCGGGCCAATTCTTGAGGAAATCGTCTTTAGAAAGGTTATTTTTGGCTCTCTTCACAAGCGCTTCAACTTCTTCCTGTCAGCCCTGATCAGCTCGGTCATTTTTGCTCTGGCCCATTTTGAGCCTGAACATGTACTGTTATACTCAGCAATGGGATTCACCTTTGCCTTTTTATATGTCAAGACGAAGCGGATCATCGTGCCGATTTTTGCCCATGTAGCGATGAACACCTTTGTTGCGGTTGTTCAGCTGAATCAGGATAATATACAAAAGTGGTTAAAGGAAATGGAAAACATTCAGAGCTTTATCAGCTTTTTCTAGCATAGCGTAATGCTGTGGAGTTTTAAAATTACTGGGGGATTATCATGAGAAGCACACCTTTGTTTTCAGGCTTTATTTACATCCTTCTCGGATGCCTTTTTACCTTTATTGCCATTCAGAATACCCAGCGGGAAGAAACCTGGGGATTCTTTACTTATTTTCTGATGCTAATTGCCACATTTGATTTTGGCACCGGTCTCCGCTTGATTGGTCAGCATTTTAAAACGAAAAAATGAGCCCTCAAAAGGCTCATTTTTTTTACACTTCTTCAGGATAATTTTTCAGAAAATAAACCAATGACTGCAGCTCCACTGCCAGATCGATATGGTGAATCCGAATCGAGGACGGTACAGTGAGCCTCGCAGGTGTAAAGTTAAGGATTCCTTTTATTTTCGCATTCACCATCCGATCGGTAATCGTCTGGGCAGGCGGTGCAGGCACCGTTAGAATCGCCACCTGAATATTATTTTTAACAATCACTTCTTCAAGGTCATCCATATGATAGACCGGCACATCACCGATTTCCGTGCCAACCTTGCTCTCATCCACATCAAATGCCACTTCTATTTTTGTATTATTATTTTTAAGAAAATTATAGTTAAGAAAGGCCGTTCCTAAATTCCCTACCCCGACCAAAGCAACTTTGGTAAGCTCGTCCTGGTCAAGAGTCTTCCGAAAGAAGCCCAGCAGGTAATTCACATTATATCCATAGCCTTTTTTCCCTAACGCACCAAAGTACGAAAAGTCACGGCGAATCGTTGCAGAATCCACTTTAACCGCCTCACTCAATTCTGCTGATGAGACTCTTTGTTTGCCGGAGGAATGAAGGTTCTTTAGGAAACGGTAATATAAAGGCAGCCGTTTAGCTGTTGCCTGCGGTATCTTAATTGGTTCATTGGCCATTCGTCCATCCCCATTTCTTATGATGAATTAATTTCGTTTAAAATCTCCGTTTTTGCCGCCAGTTTTCTCTATTAAAAAGGTTGGTCCGATTACCATTCCTTTATCTACAGCCTTGCACATATCATAAACGGTCAGCGCACAGACAGAAGCAGCTGTTAACGCTTCCATTTCCACACCCGTATTTCCTTTTGTTTTAACAGAAGCCGTAATGATGAGAACGTACTCTTCCTCTTCTGCTTTCCATGAAAATGAAATGTCCACACCCTTTAGCGGCAGCGGATGGCACATCGGAATAATGTCCCATGTTTTCTTGCTCGCCATAATCCCTGCCGTTTGTGCAACAGCGAGTACATCCCCTTTTTTCATGGAGTTGGAAGTGATCTTCTCGTATATCTCCTGATTCACCGCAATACTTGACTGAGCAATGGCCGTCCTTGACGTCTCAGGCTTATCGCTGACATCCACCATTTTTGCCCTGCCCTCTTGATTAAAATGAGTAAAATCCGCCATTTAAAAACACCTCTCTTCAAAATCATACACTATTTTTCCGTTACTTTGTATGTGCATTGTAAGGTTCTTCACATATTTATTTACCTTTTTTTTATGATTTAATGCCCTGCAGGCGTGCTTATAGTCCTGTCTCCTTTATTGCCGAACATATATGAATGAGTTACACTTACTCTATACCCGAGGTGAAAGAACATGATACTATTACAAGTCAATCAGCTGGCAAAAAGTTTTGGCGCTGATCCCATTTTAACGAATATAAAGCTTGAAGTACAAACCAGGGACCGGATTGCCCTTGTAGGACGCAATGGTGCAGGAAAATCCACCCTTTTAAAAATAATTGCCGGACACATGACGTATGATTCTGGTGAGATTATAAAGCCGAAGGAAGTAACCATCGGCTATCTTGCACAAAATACCGGTCTGGAATCGGAGTTATCCATTTGGGATGAAATGCTGACTGTTTTCAGTCATCTGCAGAAGCAGGAAAAACAGCTTCGCAGCCTTGAAGAACAAATGGCAGATCCTGATATCCTAAATAATTCTGATGCCTATGAACGCGTATTGAAAGATTACGACAAACTTCAGGTTGATTTCAAAGAAAATGGCGGCTATCAATATGAAGCAGATATCCGTTCCATTCTCCATGGACTCAATTTCAGCTCAATGGGCTATGATACTAAAATTTCATCATTGAGCGGCGGACAGCGAACAAGGCTCGCCCTTGGTAAACTTCTGCTCACAAAACCTGATATTTTAATCCTGGATGAGCCTACCAACCATCTTGATATTGAAACATTATCGTGGCTCGAACAATACCTGCAGGGATACAGCGGTGCTATTCTAATCGTATCACATGACCGGTACTTTCTTGATAAGGTCGTTTCTCAGGTTTACGAGATTTCCCGCCACCAAATAAGAAAGTATCCAGGAAACTACAGTTCCTATTTGGATCAAAAAGCGGCTAATTTTGAAAAAGAGATGAAGCAATTCGAAAAACAACAGGAAGAAATCGCTAAGCTGCAGGACTTCATTCAGCGAAACCTCGCCCGGGCCTCCACAACCAAAAGGGCACAAAGCCGCAGAAAGCAGCTGGCCAGAATGGACGTGATGGACAGGCCGCTTGGAGACGAGAAATCGGCTTCCTTTGGATTTGACATCGAGCGTCAGTCGGGCAATGAGGTTTTAAATATACATTCTTTAGCTATAGGATACAAAGAGAAAGTCAGTGAGAATATTTCAATGCGGCTGGCAAGAGGCGACAGCATTGCACTAGTAGGCCCAAATGGAATCGGCAAGTCCACATTGCTTAAAACCATCATCAAAAAAATCCCTTCTTTTTCAGGGGAGATTCAGTACGGTTCCAATGTGACAATTGGCTACTATGACCAGGAACAGGCAGAGCTCACAAGCAACAAAAGAGTCCTGAACGAATTATGGGATGAATACCCGCTGAAACCGGAAAAAGAAATCAGGACCATACTTGGGAACTTTCTCTTCTCCGGTGATGATGTTCTAAAAATCGTTTCAACACTGAGCGGTGGTGAAAAGGCCCGGCTCGCACTTGCAAAGCTTATGATGCAGAAATCCAATTTTTTAATACTGGACGAGCCTACAAACCACTTGGACCTGGACAGCAAGGAAATTCTTGAAAATGCATTGATCGATTATCCCGGGACCATTCTCTTCGTCTCTCATGACCGCTACTTTATCAACAGAATTACAACAAAAGTAGTTGAACTTTCTGGAAGCGGGGCAACTGAATATCTTGGCGATTATGATTATTATGTGGAAAAAAAGCAGGAGCAGGAGGAATTGCTTGCACTTAATAAGCAAGTTGACACCACCGCATCGCAGCCTGTTAAGCAGGACAAAAATAATTATCAGCAGGATAAAGAAGCTAAAAAGCTCGAACGCCAGCGAAAAAGAAGAATGGAAGAAATTGAAGAACACATAGAAAACTTAGAAACAGTCATAGATGCTAATGATCAGCTTTTATGTGATCCGAATGTTTATCAGGACCATGAAAAGGTAATGGAAATAACAAATGAAACAGATGATGCAAAAGCAAAGCTGGAAGAATTGATGGAAGAATGGACGCTTTTAGCTGAAGAGGATTGAGAGAATATTCATAACTTTTAGACTGGTAGAATAGTCACTGCCAGTCTTTTTTATTATCCACAAAGATAATCACAAGAAAAACGCAGTTATATGTACTCTCCACAGACTTTTCCACATTATCCACAATTAAAGCTGATTTTATCCACATTACCAACATAAAATTCTGAAATGAATGATTTTATCCACAGAAAAAGCCCCCTATGCTGTCGGGGACTTTTTCCTATTTATTTATCGTTGTGGATAGTAATATCTAAACCGGGATTTGCATTTAAATCCAGACCGGCGAAGTGTCCTTTATCAAACAGGACACTTCCTGCTGCCGCTATCATCGCTGCATTATCTGTGCATAAAGATAATGGCGGAATAATAAGCTTTATATCAGCTCTATTTCCAAACTTCTTTTCTAAAGAAGCCCGAAGACCTTTATTCGCAGCAACTCCGCCTGCGAGCAAAAGCTGATTCACCTGATACTCTTCAACTGCTCTTTCTGTTTTCGTTACCAGGACGTCAATAACACTATCCTGGAAGCTTGCCGCCAGATCCTCCGGTACTATCTTCTCTCCACGCTGTTCAGCGTTGTGGACAGTGTTGATAACCGCTGATTTTAAGCCGCTGAAGCTAAAATCGTATGAACCTTCTTCCAGCCAGGCTCTTGGAAGCTGAATAGCTGGATTCCCTTCATGTGCGAGTCTGTCAATGTGAGGACCTCCCGGATATGGCAGGTTTAAGGTCCGGGCAACTTTATCATATGCCTCACCTGCAGCATCATCCCTTGTCTCGCCAATTACTTCGAAATGGCCATGCTCCTTCATATAGACCAGTTCTGTATGTCCGCCGGAGACTACCAGGGAAAGTAACGGGAATTCCATTTCTTCCACCAGTCTGTTTGCATAAATATGGCCAGCAATATGATGCACGCCTACCAGCGGGATGCGGTGAGCAAATGCAACGGCTTTTGCGGCATTAACCCCAATCAGAAGCGCCCCTACAAGGCCAGGTCCTTCCGTTACAGCAATTGCTGAAAGATCAGAATATGTGATCCCTGCCTTATATAATGCTTCTTCCAGTACGATTGTTATCTGTTCAACATGATGACGGGAAGCTATTTCGGGAACTACTCCGCCAAAACGTTTATGGCTTTCTATTTGGGATGCAACGATATTGGCTGTAATTTCGCGTCCATTCTTAATGATGGCTACAGCCGTTTCATCACAGCTCGTTTCAATTCCCATGATCCATTGATCTTTTTTCATTATAAATTCACCCACATTACTAAAGCATCTTCTTGATTATCTGTGTAATAGTTCTTCCTGATGGCTCCGTTTTGAAAACCAAGCTTTCGGTATAAGGACTGAGCTGTGAAGTTGGATACCCTTACTTCCAGAGTCATTGTGATGACTCCCTTTTCAGACGCAACCTCCATTAGCTGCCGCATCAAAGCTTCTCCAAGTTTTCTCCCCCGATATTCAGGGAGCAGCGCAACATTGGTGATATGAGCTTCATCCACGACAATCCATGCTCCACAGTATCCTATTACTTTATTTTCTTCTTCTAAAACAACATACAAAGCAAACTGGTTATGAGTTAATTCGTTAAAAAAGGCCTCCCTGCTCCAGGGTGTTGCAAAGGATTTGTGTTCGATCTCCAAAACATCATCAATATCCTCTTCATTCATCAAACGGAAAGTTAAGGATTTATTCATACGTCCGCTTCCTCATCTATAACTTTTTTTCCTTGTTTGCTTTTATCCAATTAGCTTCAGCTTCCGCAATCCTAATGTAATTAGGTACAAAAGAATGGACATCCTCAGCCTCGCGGTCACGTCCTAATAAAGCAAGTTCTGCCGGCCTTGGGTTATGTTCTGCAGGTGAAGCAAACACTGCCCGCTCATTAAGGAATTCTCTGAATACATCTTTATGCAATGGCAAATCATTCCCAATGAAAAGAACGTTTTCCTGCTGTTCTGAGAGCATGGCTGCCCATTCTTTTGAAAGCAGAAGCTGGTCTTTGATCACCGATACTAACTGCCCTTCCCTATACTGATAGAGGCCGGTATAAACTTGCCCTCTCCGTGCATCAAATATGGGAGAAATGACTCCATTGAAGTATCTGCCAGCCGAGGCTGCATAAACTTCAAGACTTGATACCCCAACAAGCGGCTTATTTAAAGTCCATGCCAGTGTTTTTGCAATCGTTACCCCGATACGCACTCCAGTATACGAACCAGGTCCTTTCGCTACAACAATTTTATCTAATTCAGCAGGCTTAACACCGCAGTCTTTCATTAAAATATCAATAGCCGGCATAACCCGGACAGAATGATTTTTTTTTACATTTGTAATATACTCGCCTATAACCTGATCGCCATCCAGAAGAGCTACTCCCAGAGGGTAATTGGATGTATCTATGGCCAAAACCTTCATGACATAATCTCCTTACACAATTCCTCATATCTTCTGCCCTGAGGTTCCAGGACAAGCCTTCTTGAGTCATGATCATCAAGATATAAATAAATCGTCAGTAACTCTTCGGGCAGCTGTTCTTTAACAAGATGAGCCCATTCTACAACTGTGACCCCATTACCATCAAAATATTCATCAAACCCCAAATCCTCAAAGGAATCTTCAACTCTATATACATCCATATGATAAAGGGGCAATCTTCCGTGGTATTCTTTAATAATTGTAAAAGTCGGGCTATTTACATTCCGTGTTATATTTAGCCCTTTGGCCAGCCCCTTGGTGAAGGTCGTTTTCCCCGCACCCAAATCGCCTTCCAGAGCAAGGACATCCCCCGGCTGAAGCAGGCTGCCAAGCTTTTCTGAAAACCCCATCGTATCCTCTGGGTTCTTTGAGATAAACTCAAACTGACTCATATGTTTCAACACCTTTTATTATCTAATCTATAAGCGAAAAGAAAAAGTACAAACGCTTTATCACCCATACCGCCTCAAGGCAGTAGGAGATTGCGGTGGACAGTTCTCGAAATTCAAAGAACTGCATTCTAAGATTACAAAAAAACCTTAGGATAAATCCTAAGGAGAATAGTCTATATGTAGTTTACCTTATTTTGCAGCAATGGGCAAAGTAAGCTATTTTCATTATTAACATCATATACACTAATGGTAAAAAGGCATAAAAAAAGACGAAACCAAGTTTCGTTTTACTTTTAGAGCT
Organism: Cytobacillus firmus; assembly: GCF_023612095.1. Classification (GTDB taxonomy): domain Bacteria; phylum Bacillota; class Bacilli; order Bacillales; family Cytobacillaceae; genus Cytobacillus. The sequence continues at coordinate 4,287,972 of NZ_CP086235.1, forward strand.
ATAAAATGGCGGTCCGGACGGGACTCGAACCCGCGACCTCCTGCGTGACAGGCAGGCATTCTAACCAACTGAACTACCGGACCAGATTGCGGGGGCAGGATTTGAACCTGCGACCTTCGGGTTATGAGCCCGACGAGCTACCGAACTGCTCCACCCCGCGACAATATTATTTATGTGATTTTTTCCATGCCCACATCTGGCATTACATCTCGCAGTTTAATCAAAGAAGTACCGCCCCGATTTCAGAAAGATTATTCAAGCAGCAGCTCAATCGGTGCGCTGAAGAAATTCCTTCGAAGCTTATTCGGACGTGCTCCACCCCGCGACAATATTATTTATGTGATTTCGAATCACAAATTTGTTTCGCCCGGCAGCGTCCTACTCTCACAGGGGGACAGCCCCCAACTACCATCGGCGCTGAGAAGCTTAACTTCCGTGTTCGGTATGGGAACGGGTGTGACCTTCTCGCTATCGCCACCGGACTATTTGATTGAAGAAACTTCGTTCCCTCAAAACTAGATAATGTATGAAGAAGCATTTGCCGAGTATTCACCAATATGACTTGGTTAAGTCCTCGATCGATTAGTATCAGTCAGCTCCACATGTCGCCACGCTTCCACCTCTGACCTATCAACCTGATCATCTTTCAGGGATCTTACTAGCTTGACGCTATGGGAAATCTCATCTCGAGGGGGGCTTCATGCTTAGATGCTTTCAGCACTTATCCCTTCCGCACATAGCTACCCAGCGATGCCTTTGGCAAGACAACTGGTACACCAGCGGTGCGTCCATCCCGGTCCTCTCGTACTAAGGACAGCTCCTCTCAAATTTCCTGCGCCCACGACGGATAGGGACCGAACTGTCTCACGACGTTCTGAACCCAGCTCGCGTACCGCTTTAATGGGCGAACAGCCCAACCCTTGGGACCGACTACAGCCCCAGGATGCGATGAGCCGACATCGAGGTGCCAAACCTCCCCGTCGATGTGGACTCTTGGGGGAGATAAGCCTGTTATCCCCGGGGTAGCTTTTATCCGTTGAGCGATGGCCCTTCCATGCGGAACCACCGGATCACTAAGCCCGACTTTCGTCCCTGCTCGACTTGTAGGTCTCGCAGTCAAGCTCCCTTGTGCCTTTACACTCTGCGAATGATTTCCAACCATTCTGAGGGAACCTTTGGGCGCCTCCGTTACTTTTTAGGAGGCGACCGCCCCAGTCAAACTGCCCACCTGACACTGTCTCCCGCCCCGATCAGGGGCGCGGGTTAGAATTTCAATACAGCCAGGGTAGTATCCCACCGACGCCTCCACCGAAGCTAGCGCTCCGGCTTCTCAGGCTCCTACCTATCCTGTACAAGCTGTACCAAAATTCAATATCAGGCTACAGTAAAGCTCCACGGGGTCTTTCCGTCCTGTCGCGGGTAACCTGCATCTTCACAGGTACTATAATTTCACCGAGTCTCTCGTTGAGACAGTGCCCAGATCGTTACGCCTTTCGTGCGGGTCGGAACTTACCCGACAAGGAATTTCGCTACCTTAGGACCGTTATAGTTACGGCCGCCGTTTACTGGGGCTTCGATTCAAAGCTTCGCTTGCGCTAACCTCTCCTCTTAACCTTCCAGCACCGGGCAGGCGTCAGCCCCTATACTTCGCCTTGCGGCTTCGCAGAGACCTGTGTTTTTGCTAAACAGTCGCCTGGGCCTATTCACTGCGGCTCATCAGGGCTATTCACCCTAATGAGCACCCCTTCTCCCGAAGTTACGGGGTCATTTTGCCGAGTTCCTTAACGAGAGTTCTCTCGCTCACCTTAGGATTCTCTCCTCGCCTACCTGTGTCGGTTTGCGGTACGGGCACCTTTTCCCTCGCTAGAGGCTTTTCTTGGCAGTGTGGAATCAGGAACTTCGGTACTAAATTTCCCTCGCCGTCACAGCTCAGCCTATGTGGTAACGGGATTTGCCTCGTTACCGGCCTAACTGCTTGGACGCGCTAATCCAGCAGCGCGCTTACCCTATCCTCCTGCGTCCCCCCATT
>NZ_CP086235.1:4292500-4295000 GCF_023612095.1 Cytobacillus firmus
CCTCCACATCTCTACGCATTTCACCGCTACACGTGGAATTCCACTCTTCTCTTCTGCACTCAAGTTCCCCAGTTTCCAATGACCCTCCCCGGTTGAGCCGGGGGCTTTCACATCAGACTTAAGGAACCGCCTGCGCGCGCTTTACGCCCAATAATTCCGGACAACGCTTGCCACCTACGTATTACCGCGGCTGCTGGCACGTAGTTAGCCGTGGCTTTCTGGTCAGGTACCGTCAAGGTACCGGCAGTTACTCCGGTACTTGTTCTTCCCTGACAACAGAGTTTTACGATCCGAAAACCTTCATCACTCACGCGGCGTTGCTCCGTCAGACTTTCGTCCATTGCGGAAGATTCCCTACTGCTGCCTCCCGTAGGAGTCTGGGCCGTGTCTCAGTCCCAGTGTGGCCGATCACCCTCTCAGGTCGGCTACGCATCGTGGCCTTGGTGAGCCGTTACCTCACCAACTAGCTAATGCGCCGCGGGCCCATCTGTAAGTGATAGCGAGATGCCATCTTTCAGCTTTTCCTCATGAGAGGAAAAGAATTATCCGGTATTAGCCCCGGTTTCCCGGAGTTATCCCAGTCTTACAGGCAGGTTGCCCACGTGTTACTCACCCGTCCGCCGCTGACTTCAGGGAGCAAGCTCCCATCTGTCCGCTCGACTTGCATGTATTAGGCACGCCGCCAGCGTTCGTCCTGAGCCAGGATCAAACTCTCCATATAAGAGTTGATTAAGCTCGAGTTGTCTTTTCGAAAAAGACTAATGATTTAAACGTTGACGTTTTGTTCGTTCAGTTTTCAAAGATCAATCAAGCAACTATATTAGAATAGCATCTTGTAAATAATTCGTCAATACTTTTTTAAGTTTTTTTGAGAAATTATTTGCTTCATATCTTTCTAATATAAAATTGTACTGGTATGAAGATTAAGAAAGACAAAGAGAAAACTCTCTGTCTTCGCCCGGCAGCGTCCTACTCTCACAGGGGGACAGCCCCCAACTACCATCGGCGCTGAGAAGCTTAACTTCCGTGTTCGGTATGGGAACGGGTGTGACCTTCTCGCTATCGCCACCGGACTATTTGGTTTGAAGAAACTTCGTTCCCTCAAAACTAGATAATGTATGAAGAAGTATTTGCCGAGTAATAACCATATATGACTTGGTTAAGTCCTCGATCGATTAGTATCAGTCAGCTCCACATGTCGCCACGCTTCCACCTCTGACCTATCAACCTGATCATCTTTCAGGGATCTTACTAGCTTGACGCTATGGGAAATCTCATCTCGAGGGGGGCTTCATGCTTAGATGCTTTCAGCACTTATCCCTTCCGCACATAGCTACCCAGCGATGCCTTTGGCAAGACAACTGGTACACCAGCGGTGCGTCCATCCCGGTCCTCTCGTACTAAGGACAGCTCCTCTCAAATTTCCTGCGCCCACGACGGATAGGGACCGAACTGTCTCACGACGTTCTGAACCCAGCTCGCGTACCGCTTTAATGGGCGAACAGCCCAACCCTTGGGACCGACTACAGCCCCAGGATGCGATGAGCCGACATCGAGGTGCCAAACCTCCCCGTCGATGTGGACTCTTGGGGGAGATAAGCCTGTTATCCCCGGGGTAGCTTTTATCCGTTGAGCGATGGCCCTTCCATGCGGAACCACCGGATCACTAAGCCCGACTTTCGTCCCTGCTCGACTTGTAGGTCTCGCAGTCAAGCTCCCTTGTGCCTTTACACTCTGCGAATGATTTCCAACCATTCTGAGGGAACCTTTGGGCGCCTCCGTTACTTTTTAGGAGGCGACCGCCCCAGTCAAACTGCCCACCTGACACTGTCTCCCGCCCCGATCAGGGGCGCGGGTTAGAATTTCAATACAGCCAGGGTAGTATCCCACCGACGCCTCCACCGAAGCTAGCGCTCCGGCTTCTCAGGCTCCTACCTATCCTGTACAAGCTGTACCAAAATTCAATATCAGGCTACAGTAAAGCTCCACGGGGTCTTTCCGTCCTGTCGCGGGTAACCTGCATCTTCACAGGTACTATAATTTCACCGAGTCTCTCGTTGAGACAGTGCCCAGATCGTTACGCCTTTCGTGCGGGTCGGAACTTACCCGACAAGGAATTTCGCTACCTTAGGACCGTTATAGTTACGGCCGCCGTTTACTGGGGCTTCGATTCAAAGCTTCGCTTGCGCTAACCTCTCCTCTTAACCTTCCAGCACCGGGCAGGCGTCAGCCCCTATACTTCGCCTTGCGGCTTCGCAGAGACCTGTGTTTTTGCTAAACAGTCGCCTGGGCCTATTCACTGCGGCTCATCAGGGCTATTCACCCTAATGAGCACCCCTTCTCCCGAAGTTACGGGGTCATTTTGCCGAGTTCCTTAACGAGAGTTCTCTCGCTCACCTTAGGATTCTCTCCTCGCCTACCTGTGTCGGTTTGCGGTACGGGCACCTTTTCCCTCGCTAGAGGCTTTTCTTGGCAGTGTGGAATCAGGAACTTCGGTACT
>NZ_CP086235.1:4300000-4383751 GCF_023612095.1 Cytobacillus firmus
TCATAATACTTTTTGTTTATTTCAACATGATGCGAATTCAGCATATATCTTCCGCCAGTGGATTTTAGGCGTGAATTAAAATATGCCTGGTGGCAAAAAGGCTTGCCGAAGCTTTCTAATGATATCTTTTCAACAAGTGTCTGAAGCTCCTGGTCATTCATCGCAATGTTTTTCCTCTCTTATCGTAAACATGACAACCTATTATAGCATACATTATATATACCTTTTACAGCTCTGAACTCTCCTTCGCCCAGGAAGCCAATTATCAGATTCCAATTAACGGGAGGTAAATCTTATGCCTGTATGGTTTCAAAATCAAATCCAGCGTGCCTTTTATGAAAAAGACCGCTATCAGATCAAACTGCTGAATCAGTGCTGGTTTTTCTATAGAAAGAAACATTGCTCATAAAAGGCACTAATGTCGGCCGTACACTCCAGTCCCGATGCCGAAAATCCCCAGTCCAGCGGAACTCATCAGCAGTCATAAAAAGCATAAGCCAAATCACGCCAGAAATAGTGATTTCCGGTGTGATTTGGCTTATGACTCAAAACTGTGAAATTACTGCCTTCTATTAATTAGAATGGCCCAGCATTGTTAAAGCGACTCTTCCCTTTTGTTTATCAACAGAGTCCACCCAGACTGTTACCACATCACCAACAGAAACGACGTCAAGCGGGTGTTTGACAAATTGGCGGCTGAGCTTGGAAATATGAACAAGTCCATCCTGTTTGACTCCAATATCAACAAATGCTCCGAAGTCTACAACATTCCGCACTGTCCCTTGCAATTCCATTCCTTCCTGCAGGTCTTCAAGCTTTAGAACTTCTTTTTTCAAAAGAGGCTTCGGCAGTTCATCACGCGGATCTCTTTCAGGTCTCATTAAAGCGTCAATGATATCCTTCAATGTCAGCTCACCGATTTCAAGCTCCCGGGCTGTCCGGCTGAGATCTATGCCTTTGAGCTCCTCTCTTAGCGAAGGTGAACCAAGGTCATTTGATTGAAAGCCGAGAGTAGCCAGCAATTTATTTACTTCTGCATATGTTTCCGGGTGAATTCCCGTCCGGTCCAAAGGCTCTTTTCCATCGACAATCCGCAGGAAGCCTATTGCCTGTTCATAGGTTTTGGCGCCAAGGCGGGGGATTTTTTTCAATTGCTTGCGGTCCGTGAATTTCCCTTCCTCTTCCCGTTTCTTGATTATATTAACGGCAACAGTTTTTGACAGGCCTGCTACATGCTGCAGTAATGAAGATGAAGCGGTGTTTACATTGACGCCTACCTGGTTTACTGCTGTCTCCACAACAAAGGAAAGAGAACCAGACAGCTTTTTCTGGGAGACATCATGCTGGTATTGACCAACCCCTACTGACTTCGGATCAATTTTAACCAATTCTGCAAGAGGATCCTGGAGGCGTCGGGCGATTGATACAGCACTTCTTTCTTCCACCTGGAAATCAGGGAACTCTTCTCTGGCAAGATCCGAGGCAGAGTAGACGCTCGCCCCCGCTTCATTGACAATCAGATAGAATATCTCCTCTTTCATGTCCTTTAATATATCTGCGATGAACTGTTCGGTTTCCCTTGAAGCAGTCCCATTGCCGATGGCAACCATTTTTACTTTGTAGGTTTTTAGAATTTGTATGACTTTCTCCCGTGCCTGATTCATTTTGGAAGCAGGCGGATGCGGATATATGACTCCGATATCAAGTACTTTTCCTGTTTCATCTACAACAGCCAGCTTGCAGCCTGTTCTGTAAGCAGGGTCTACCCCAAGCACGACTTTTCCTTTTAACGGAGGCTGAAGCAGCAGTTTTCTGAGATTTTCAGAAAAAATCATGATTGCCTGTTCTTCTGCTTTTTCAGTCAGCTCATTGCGTATTTCGCGTTCAATCGATGGCATGATCAGACGCTTGTAGCCATCATCAATGGCTTCCCTTACAATCGTACCTGCAGGAGAACGTTCATCCTTTATCCACTTTTTATATAAGTACTTTAAAATAAATTCGGTATTTGGCTTTATGTTAATCTTTAGTACTTCCTCTTTTTCACCGCGGTTTAATGCAAGTGTGCGGTGTGGAACAATCTTGCTCACCGGTTCCTCATATTCGTAATACATTTCATAAACGCCTTTTTCGTCATTCTCTTTATTTCTCACAGAGGACTCAATGGTCCCCTTTTTGGCTGTTTCCATACGGATCCATTTTCTGCTCTCCGCTTCATCTGATACCCACTCTGCAATAATATCTTTTGCGCCGGCGATTGCTTCTTCCGCTGTGGTTACTTCCTTTTCATCAGATAAGAATTCTTTAGCTTTTGCAGCAGGGGTTTCATTTAGCGAAAAAGTGAGAAGCCACTCAGCAAAGGGTTCAAGCCCTTTTTCTTTTGCGGCAGTTGCTTTTGTGCGGCGCTTTTGCTTATATGGCCGGTATAAGTCTTCTACCTCCTGCAGCTTCACCGCTTTGTCAATCTTAACTTTTAGCTCTTCGGTCAATTTTCCTTGTTCTTCAATTAAGCGGACTACCTCTTCTTTACGCTGATTAAGGCTTTGTATGTATTGCCAGCGCTCCATGATATCGCGGATTTGAACTTCATCCAGTGCACCTGTCTGTTCCTTTCTGTATCGGGCAATAAAAGGAACTGTGTTTCCTTCTTCCAGCAAGCTGATTGTGTTCTTTACTTGTTTGATGGCTATCGATAGTTCCCCAGAGATTAAATTAAGTATTTGATCTTGTCTATCCAATGTTTTTTCCAAGTTCATTCCTCCATCATAGAGTCTCAATATTCATTTTATCAAAAGAACAAACAAAAAGCTTACCCTGTCTAGAGTAAGCTTCCAAGTATGAAAGTAGCATCATCTGAAGTAGATGGATACTGCTTCTTTATATCTTCCGAGATAAGATCAATAGGGAGAAATGCTTTCAGCAAAGATTTAACCCCATGGATATTAAAGCCATCTGAGTATATCAAAAATTTAGACTCCGCTTCATACGTAAACCGCTGGGTATGAAACACCTGCGGCCTTCCTGACAGATATCCTGTTACAGGCAGAGGATAAGTGAGTTTTCCTGCAGATGAATAAAGGAAAAATCGAATATTCCCTACACAGCTGTATACAAATTCCCTGGAAGCAAAATGCACTTTAAACAGCGCGACTGCTGCTCCTCTTTTTTGCAAAAGTACATCGTTGCAGAGCTTCATAAGAGTATCCACATCTTTCTCGTGATGCTGCTCTACAACAGAAACAACAGCAGAAGAAGCCTCATACGCATATTCTCCGCTTCCAAGGCCATCTGCAAGCACACATACAAAGTATTCATCCGTTGCGGTAAAATAATAGCCATCACCGCAGAAAGATTTGCCTTCTTTAGCTGTCTGGTGTGCAATCACTTCGATGTTATCTCTAACCAATTTGGTCATGAAAGGCACTCCGAGTTATTTGTTTCAGAGTGGATTGCTTCCTGAAGCTTTTTGATCGCACGGCGCTGAAGTCTCGAGACATGCATCTGGGAAATCCCCAGTTTATCTCCAGCTTCCTTTTGGCTCATATTCTCAAGATATGTGTATTGAATAATTAGTTTCTCTCTCTCTGACAGAACATGCAGGACTTTTTCAAGCACCAGCATTTGGTTTACTTTTTCAAAGCCCTCGTCCACATTACCGACGATATCCAAAAGGGTGACCGTTCCGCCATCAGAATCAGCTTCGATTGAATGGTCAACAGAAAGAGCCTGATAGCTTTTTCCCATTTCCATCGCTTCCAGCACTTCTTCTTCAGAAACCTCAAGCATATCGGCTATTTCGTCTACTCTTGGCGACCTATGAAGCTCTGTTGTAAGCTCTTCAACGGTAGCTTTGATTTTCGGGCCCAATTCCTTTATGCGGCGCGGAACATGAACGCTCCAGGTTTTATCCCTTAAGAAGCGCTTAATTTCCCCGATAATGGTTGGAACAGCAAAGGCCTCAAACGTTTTTCCGAACGACTCATCATAGCGGCGGATAGCACCCAATAAGCCGATAATGCCTACCTGGACAATATCCTCATGATAGGATCTTCCTTTTGAGTACTTGCGTGCAATGGCTTCAACTAGATTCTGATATTGAAGAACCAGGGTATTTTGAGCATCTTCATCCTGGTGAAGCTGGTAGGCTTTGATTAAAGCATTTGTTTCTTCTTTGGATTTTTGATTAGGTTGAGATTGTTTTTGCATCCCTCTCCACCTGCTCTCCTTCTAGGTATTTGGTCATGAAGACCGTAACACCCTCTTTGTGATGAATTCTTACTTCATCCATCAATGTTTCAATCAGGTATAGACCCAAGCCTCCTTCACGCAAAAATTCCACAGAATCAGTCTGGTCATATGGCCCAATGCCTTGTCTGGCTGATTGGAAATCAAAGCTTTTTCCGCTGTCTGCGACCATTACCTCAAGGCGGTCAGTATATAAACCGAATCCGATGACTACTTCCCCTTGCTCATTCTGTTTGTATGCGTGTTGAACTGCATTGGTGCAAGCTTCACTTGTAGCGATCTTTAGATCTTCAATTTCTTCGTATGCAAATCCCATCCGGCTGGCAATCCCTGATAATGTCAGGCGGATTACCCCGACAAACTCCGGCTTGGCCGGAATTTTCACTTCTATATAATCAAATGGCTCGTTCATTGTACTCCACCTTCAATCCCGCTGTTAATATCGATAATATCCGCCAGGCCTGTAATTTCGAAAAGTCTCTTTAATCGGTCCGACAAGCCAACAATCTGAAATTTGCCGTTATTGGCACGGACATTTTTAAATACACCAACAAATACGCCTAAGCCGGTACTATCCATATAAGAGACTTCAGATAGGTTGACCACCATTTCTACGCCTTCTTTTTCTGTTAAAGGGAAAAGCTCTTCACGGAGTTTAGGTGCTGTGTACGCATCAATTTCCCCGCTTATCATTGCTTCAATCAGCATATCATTTTCTTTTACATCTATAGTAATATTCATAACTGACCCACCTCTTTACATGTCAACTGCTTTTTACTAGTTACCCGCTTTTAAAACCCATTAAACATTTCTTTTTAAAATAATTAAGGTAAAATCATCCCGCAATTGAAAATGCTGAAGTTTTTCAAGTTCTTTATATACGCTATTAACTATTTCCTGTGCACTTAAATGAATGTATTTCTTGATTAATTCCAGCAATGATTCCTTTTCTATAAACCCTTCTTCTGTACGGCATTCTGTAACCCCGTCTGACATTAATATAATCATATCTCCGGGATTTACTCCTTTTTCGTACTGGCGGTATTTAGTTTTTTTATCAATACCAAGAAGCAGGCCTTTCGCAGTCAGCTCGGTAAATTGCTCATTTCCGGCATTATAGAACAGGCCAGGTTCATGTCCGGCAGAACCATAAGAGAACATGTGGCTGTTTGTATCATATATTCCATAAAACATGGTAATGAACATGGTTAAATCTACGTTCTGCTCCACTACCCTATTAAGGTTTTCAAGGACTGTTTTAGGGTCATTGCGGTTTTCAGGTACACTGTCCATGGCATATTTAATCATGGACATACAAAGTGCTGCAGGGAGACCTTTACCGATCACATCAGCAATGGCGATGCTGATTGTGCTGTTCTCATCCTGAACAAAGTGGAAATAATCACCGTTCATATGTTTGGCCGGAACACTTATTGCGCCGATATCCAGTCCTTCGACAGAAGGAACCTGCGTGCCCAGCAGGGTTTGCTGAACGTTCGCAGCTATTTCCATCTCTGTCCTGAGTTCCTGCTGAATATGTTTTAAGCTCTGATGTTCTCTATAGGCAAAACCATAGCCTATCATGACTTCCAGAAGGATATCAAAAGAATGGTGAACATATTCAGGCAAGTCCGGATAAAGTTCACCCATCAGGCTTTTATGAACGCTGATAATCTCTTCAGGTGAGATTTTGTGCTCGATCGACTTCCTGCTGAACTTCTGGCCCTGATACAGTGCCTGTTCAGATTGTTCCTTAATATAATTCTCAAGAATATCCCGATACTTTGATTCCATCATTTCTCGGAAATCCATAACGCTTCCCCCTAACGAAGCCACTTAGTTGCTTTTATATCTGTACCGGTCCCGGGATTGGAGTCAATTAAGAACTCATCCATTAACCGCTTCACACCTGGCAGGCCGGCTCCTAATCCTCCTGATGTCGAGTATCCATCTTCCATTACTTGGCGTAAATCATTGATTCCAGGGCCGCTGTCTACCGCAACTATACGCAATCCCGCTTTTCCGCCGTCGTATATTTTCTCAATACAGATTTGCCCTTGTCCGGCGTATAAGTAAATATTCCGGGCAAGTTCACTAATGGCTGTAGTGATTCTAGCCTGGTCAACTGTACCAAAACCAAGCTCTTTAGCAACATTCCGCCCAAGCTGGCGGGCTGCAACGATGTCCCATTCGTTTATGATTTTAACGCAGGATTGGTTTTCCATACAGTTACTCCCCCAATTCCTGTTGTAATTTCTCCAAACCTTTTTCTAAATCTAATGCAGTAAGGACATCATCTAACCCAATACCTAACTCAATAAGCGTAATTGCTACGGCAGGCTGTATCCCGGTTATGACTACTTTTGCACCCATCAGTTTGGACATATTTATTACGTCGCCTAGAACTTTAGCGATGAATGAATCAATAAAGTCAATGGATGTTAAATCAATCACGACTCCATTTGCGCTCGTCTCATGGATTTTATGGAGCAGATCCTCCTGAAACTGCAGAGCAGTCTGATCATCTAATTCCCACTGGATGGAGACTAATAGGCAATCGTTCAGCTTTAAAATTGGGATTCTCACTCTCATTCCTCTCCCTCCACCTTCACAATTTTGCGGCTGGTTAACTCAAGAGCCGCTTCTACACCCTTTTTCAAGGTATTTTTTGTGGTGAACTGATTTAAATCAATTCCCAGGTTTACAATCGTCTGAGCAATCTCAGGGCGTATGCCTACAAGCATGCACTTTGCACCGACAAGTCTTACAGCATCTGCTGCCTGTATAATATGATGGGCTACCATTGTATCAACAACCGGCACACCCGTTATATCTATAAGGACCACTTCTGAACGGTGTTTAACCACTCCGTTTAAGAGGTTCTCCATAATCTGCTTTGCACGCTCGGTATCAATTGTACCGACAAGCGGCATGACCGTAATTCCTTCGAAAACAGGGATCAGCGGCGCAGACAGTTCCTGAAGGGCAATTTTTTGCAGGGACACAGTTCTTTCCCAAGTGGCCGAATACATATTTACCACTTCATTTACCATTGGAGTCATCCAGCCATCGAACTCGTAAATGACTTTCATTTGGTTCTCCTGGTTGACAATTCCAGCTTCCTGCATGCCCTCGAACACAATCTTTCCAAATGTCTGAAGCCCTTTTGTCACGAAACTGAGCGGCCAGCCCAATCGAACGATTTTTTCGGAGAAATCACTCAATTTTGAAGTGAATTCCTCATTTGAGCTTTTTATATTTGAAATAATCAGGTCAATGAATTCCCGGCTTGTCCCGATAAATACCTGATCCGAAACTACCTTTGTAACCCTTTCATCCGCGTTTTCTTTTGTAGCCTCCAGCCAATGATTGAAAATAGAATCTTTATTATTTTGTATAAAATTCAATATTGTCGAATTCATTTGTTCCTCCCTATTTTATCATATATCTATTATTAGCCTTCCAATTCCCCTTTATTGTAAGAAAGCAAAAAAAATCTTCCTGTTTCGCATATACCAATTAAATGATAACAATGAATGCGAGTCAAATGATACCTATAGGGTCTGAAATTAATAATTCCCATCTTTAGGTTAATTCGACAATTTCTTATGAAAATCCTTTTTCCAGTGCATCGATTTCCCATCGAAACAGGAGGTTACTCCCAACTGGAAACGGGTATATCTACAGAACCGGACAATTTTATATAGTAAACGACTTTCTTTTTTACCCTATTGTAAAGAAACTAAACCTATTCGGCTGTAAAAAAATAAAAAAACGCCCTTCAAAAGAGCGTTTGCTAAAATTCGATTAGGCCTAAGCTGATTTGCACGGCTTCATCCACTTTTTCCATCATTTCGTCATCGAGATGGGTTATTTTATCGGTTAAGCGTTGTTTATCAATTGTACGAATCTGTTCTAATAAGATGACCGAATCCCTTTCAAAACCATAACGCTTCGCATCAATTTCAACGTGAGTAGGCAGCTTTGCTTTTTGAATCTGAGCTGTGATTGCTGCAACAATTACTGTGGGACTAAACCGATTCCCGATGTCGTTTTGGATGACAAGCACTGGACGGACGCCGCCTTGTTCTGAACCAACAACTGGGGATAGGTCTGCAAAATAAACGTCACCACGTTTGACAATCAAAGGATTATCCTCCGCTAACTAGACGTTCAACTGTGTGTTCTGCCTCGTATTCCGCTTGAAATGCTTCAGATGCAATCGTCAAATTTATTTTCGCCATCTCCATGTAACCACGTCTCATGGACTCGCGAATTTGTCTCTTTTTGCGTTCACGCAAATACATTTTGGTTGCTTGATAAATGAATTCACTCCGGTTAACGTTTTCCTGTTTAGCAAATCCGTCTAACTCGGTTAAAAGATGCTGCGGTAACTTTACCATTATCTCTGTTGTTGTGCTGGACTCAGACACAAACATACACCTCCACCATCACTACACACCATTTTTATATCTACCATTTTCAATATTACCATTAATAAAGCCCAATGCAAAGGGGATTCTTTAATTCTTCTGTATTATCGGCCAAAAAAATAGTATTTTATGCATGATATCAGAAAAGCGGAAGCGCCTTGCCCACGTATGAACGCAGACTAAAAGCGCCACATCCTGTGGCAACGTCTGCATGACCCACATCCTGTGGGCCTCAAGCACAAGACGGTCCTCCCGGAAAGGCGTTCTTTACCTTTTTGGGAGGATTGCCCGAAATGTGGAGGCGACTGCTCAGGGACGACAGGCATAAGACGGTTCCTGTAAGAAGGAGTTTTTCCTTCTGGAAGGAAACGGCTTATGACCCCGAGTCCCTAGGAGCCGCAACTAGACAAGCTTGTGACCTCGAGGGGTAGGCGCTGAAGCTAGACAGTTAACTAACTTCAAAATTTATCATTTTTATCTTTTCAGAAAGCTGCAGCACTTATACCATCCCTTTCTCAGGGCGGAAGCGCCTAATAACAACGATTAATTTTTTTCAATTATAACAGATAATTAATTCCCCCGATAATTTTACCATCTCTTTTATATATGCGCGGAACCCGGGAAGATACCATACAAGTAACTTCATAGTTGATGGTTTCAAGCTTTTCGGCGATTTCGTCAACCTGAATTTTTTCTTTCCCCTGCTCGCCGATCAGGGTTACCTTTGTTCCGACAGGCATTTCATGGGGTATTTTAATCATGCATTGATCCATGCATATCCTTCCAACAATTGGAACCCTTGCTTCTTCAGCAAGAACCTCCTGCCCCTGAAGCTTTCGGATCCAGCCATCCGCATAGCCAATCGGCAATGTTGCAACCCATTCATCTTCTTGTGCTTCATAAGTTGCACCATAACTGACTTTCTCGCCTTTATGGAGCTTTTTCACATGAACAATTGAAGTGTGGAGAGAAAAAGCTTCTTTCAGCTCGAATGGAAGTACAGGCTTTATTTCCATGGATGGAGACAGTCCATACATGCTGATCCCCATTCTGACAGCATTCATATGCGCTTTTGGAAACCTGAGGCCTGCCGCACTGTTGCTGGTGTGGACGTACTTCGGCAATACCTCCAGCCAGCCGATCATTTCTTCAAACCTGCTCAGCTGCGTTTCAAAATAGGCATTGTTTATTGAATCCGCTGTGGCGAAGTGTGTAAATATTCCTTCAAGCAGAAAACGCTTGTCCTTTTTGATAACGCTCTCAATTCCAGCAAGCTCATCCCGGCTGCGAATCCCCAGGCGGCCCATGCCGGTATCAAGCTTTATATGAATATTGAGGGTTCCATCTTCTACATATTCAGCTGCTTTTGCCAGCCATTCCTGCTGAAAAACAGTGAGGGAGATATTATTTGAGGCTGCCTCGCCTGCGTGTTCCGGGCGGCTCGCTCCCATTACTAAAATTGGCTCTTCAATTTTTTTCATTCTCAATGCGATTGCCTCATCCAGGGTCGCAACCGCCAGGGAGGATGCGCCTGCTTCAAGCGCTGCCTTCGCTACAGCTGCATCTCCATGCCCATACCCATTTGCCTTAACAACCGCAATGATTTTTGCCCCTTCTTTTACATGTTTTTTCATTGACTCTACATTATATGATATATGGTCCAGATTTATCTCTGCCCAAGTGTCCCGATACATTTTTGTCTGTTCATTCATCGATGTATTCACGTCCTTTTAGCCATTGCTTTATACATGTCGATTATCAAACTCGGCAGATGGTTTGTCAAATGGATATTTTCTTAACCGGGGTTACTTTGGAAAGAGAAAGCGTATATCTGATGTGCCGGATTTGAGAGCTTGGTCTTTCTTTGGACTCTGTGATGCGTAAATTCCCGAGGATGTGTCCAAACCTTAGCCTTCTTCTGACTCAAAATACCTAAACCTGTGATGCTGTGTCCGAACCTCGGCCTTCTTCTGACTCAAAATGCCTAAACCTGTGATGCTGTGTCCGAACCTTGGCCTTCTTCTGACTCAAAATGCCTAAACCTGTGATGCTGTGTCCGAACCTCGGCCTTCTTCTGACTCAAAATGCCTAAACCTGTGATGCTGTGTCCGAACCTGAGTCCTTCTTCGAACTCACGAAGCAATAGATCCGAGACCTGGTGTCCGACCCTGTCCAATTTTCCACCCCAACAAAAAACAGGCCCCCTATAGGACCTGCTTTAGGCAGTGATTTATTTCACCATTTCTCCTTGTACCGAACGGGCAATATCGGACATTTCTTCAGGTGATAAATCGTTGGATGCGATCATATAATCCACGCCCTGGTAAGTCCAGGAGATGGTGTTGTCAGAAAGTGCACCAATGGTGAAGCCAAGGTCAACCGGCTCGCCTTTAACAGATGTAACAACGGATGATGTCGGCATGACAGTGGCCTTTTCCTGTACAAGCGTAAATGACTTTTCTCCATCATATGTCAAAACAACGCGCTTGCCGTCTTCTGTTTTCATTTCCTGTTCATCAACCAGCTTTACATCCGCCATGTCCATCTGCGGATATTTAACTGTGAACTCCTGATCCTCCATCTCGGCCATGACTGGCACTTCGAGCTGGGCGCCTGTCATGTTCTTTTGCATGTCAAAGTCTTTCTTATCGAAGCTGGCATTGAATTTTACATTTGAAAATTCTACTGTTACAAGTGCATTTTTATCAGGATCCATAACCTTCACACTGACTGGTGATAAATCGGACTTCTTCAGCTTGATTTCCTGTACAGGAAGCATCTGATTATTTTGATAGCGTGTTTTTGTTTCAAACACATAATGCTCTTTTGTAGCTGAGAACTTAGCTTCTTTATCCTCCATAATGTCCTTGATTAATGATTCATATAAATAAGCCTGGCTGCTGTTCTGCGGCCAATCACTCTGGAAGCGGAAGCTCTTGTTCAGCGCAGGAGTGAGGACAAATACACCGTCATTGTTTCTGAGAATCATCTGGCTTTGATCCTTTTGGGCGTTTTTCAGGTTTACCCGGTAAAAATCCGGATCTTTATGCCACACTTCTATTTCATATGTCTGCGGGTCCGTTCCCATCTGCAGAGTCATTTTTGCCTCTGCCTTGTATCCCTTAACGTCTTCGAGCTTTTTATCAAGATCCTTCACAACATCCTCCTGTGTTTTAGAACCACAGGCAGACAATGCAAGAACAACCAAAAGCCCGGCAAGCAGCATGAACCACTTTTTCTTCATTCCTTCAGCCCCTTTGTCTCATTTCAGTGAGATTGGCCGAACTTTCGGCCTGTCTCTCCTATCGCATTATGAATATATGAGACAACCTAAAGGAATATGCTAGGAGGAATGACAAGCTTTAGAAATTCTTCCTGCAGTAAAAATTCATGATTTTTCTATAACCACTTGGGCCACAGCATACTCCCTGCTATGGGAAATCGACAAGTGAACCCCCTCTTTAAATGGCTTTGAAATAAACGGCTTACCCTTTTCATTCTTTTCAATTTCAATATCCTGAAAGGAAAGTTCTTCGCCGATCCCGGTTCCCCACGCCTTTGAAAAGGCTTCCTTCGCCGCAAATCTTCCTGCAAGAAACTCTGCGCGCCTTTTTTCCGGCAATTGCCGATAGCCATTCAGCTCTTTTGGGGTCAAAATCCGATCAGGAAACCGCTCCTGCCTGGCAATAATTTTCCGTATCCGCTCGAGGTCTGCAATATCAATCCCAATACCGGAAATCATCTCTCATCTTCCTTCTATTTATATTATTTGCTGCATAAAGAATACAGTAGAAGCAGGATTATGTACACTTTATCTCTTGAAGTAAGTGTTATGGCATGCTGAAAAGCCGCTTTTCAGGCTATGATGTAGATAACTATTTAAGCACGGAGGAGAGCCATGTTTACGAGAACGGAAAGCTTAAAGGAATTTATCCGCTACTACCCAGTTGTTACGGCTATCATTTGTATCCATATTATCATCTATCTATTAACTGTCATTCCCCTATTCCCAAATTCGCTTATTTTTGAGAAGCTGGCAGGCGTCAATTTATATATTGTGGAGGGTGAATACTGGCGGCTGCTGAGCCCCATCATCCTGCACAGCGGCTTCTCTCATGTTTTATTTAACAGCTTTTCACTCGTTCTATTCGGTCCAGTCCTGGAGAGGCTGCTCGGAAAAACCAGATTCATTTTGGTTTATATCACAGCTGGCGCAGCCGCGAATATTGCTACACTCATCCTTGAGCCATTAACGTATATTCACGTGGGAGCCAGCGGCGCGATCTTTGGTTTGTTCGGCTACTTTGCAGCCATCCTTGTCTTTCGAAAAGAACTTTTATCCAGGGAAAACTCACAAATCATCCTGACCATTACGATCATTGGGGTCATTATGACCTTCCTGCAGCCAAACATCAATGTGACCGCACATATATTCGGCCTGATTGCAGGCTTCCTGATTGGCGCAGCCTCTCTGGCCAAAGGCCGTACATCATCTTCATCCGGCATCATAAGGTCAGGCGGACTTTCCGGCATCAGGCCTTCTTTAAAAGGAGTGCCTGCATCAAGGCTTGCTGTTTGGGGAATTATCGTTATTTTAGCCATAGTGGGGTTTTTAGCCAGATAATGGCCCACAGCTGGACAGTTAAACAAAAAAAGCGCTCACGGGCGCTTTTCTTGTTGTTTCAGTCCAGTATAAGAATACCATTTATAAATAGCATATACTTCTTTCCTGTCGAGATCCCGTACGGTTCCCCCTGTCCCGCCTGCCCCGGACATAGCGGCAGCTTCGATGGTTGCCAGACTGCGTTTTTTCTGGAAATAGCTTACTTTCATGTTGAGAGACTGGATTCGATTTCTTCTTAAGTACACTGTTGTCCTGACAATTCCGCGATATCTGAGCGCAAGCTGCTGTGAGCTGATATCCCAGCCGGCATCCCTGTATTTGAGATACGACCATCCCAGCGCAAGGATCAGCAGCACCAAAGAAAGATATCCCCATGGCCTGAAAAAGAGTATCGGTACTGCGACAAAAGGCAGAATCCACAGGAATCCTCTCCATAAATAGCGGTTAAGGGCTCTTTTCGGAGCTTTAAAGAAACCCTGCTGCAGTTCATACTGCGGCAAGTGCGGCTTTAACAAACCGGCAATCCTAGTTTTTTTCACGATCGGCAGGATCATTAGACGGGCGCTTTCATTGTCTTCAATGGATCCTCCGGCACTTTCAATATAAACAGTCGCCAGGCCAAATGGCTGCCTAAGCAGGTTTTCCCTTATCTGAATAGCCTGTATGCGGTTCAGCGGGATCGTCATTTGCCTCTTTTCGAGCAAGCCTCTGGTGACAATCAATTCATTCTCACTTCTTATTAATGTAAAACCGGCATATTTCAGCATGCTTCCAATAAGAGCGATCAGCCATGCCATTAGAAAGACAATGAAGACCAATATACTCACAAAGATCATTCCGTTGGCAATAAACCCTTCGAGCCCGGCAAACACCTTTTCATAGGGAATGATTTCTTCAAATTGAAAAACAAACGCAAAGACAGCTGAAATTACGACACCTGCCCCGCCTGAAGTTGATGACAGAAGGAAAAGTTCTCCGGCCGTAATTTTATAAATCACTTCCCGGTTCTGCACTGCTGCTTCCGGTTCTAAAGGATTATTTTTGGCAGCTGAAAATGCCTGCTGAATGAAATCTGCATCTGCTTTGGAAATAGCCGTCAATACCGCTTCTGCCTCACCCGCACCGGTTGAGCCCGCTGTCTCCACCTTCATTTTCACAAGTCCAAAAGGTCTTTGAAGCAAGCCTTCCGATAAGTCGAGACTTTGGATTCTTTCAAGCGGAATATACCTTTTCTTCCTTACCAGAACACCATACTCGATGCGAAGCTCGCCTTCCTCCAGTCTATAGGTATATCTCCACCAGGTAAGGATCCCGATTAAAAAGACTGCGATTATGACACCTATAGACAGGATAAGCTGAAAAATCTCCCCGTTTCCTCCTCTGCTTCCAAAGACGACAAAAATAAGAAAGGGCACCAGCATTTCCTTAAGATGTTTCAGGAAATTTGCTGCCGCAGCTATTGGATGCAGCCGTTTCGGATTAGACATCATCATCTGCAGCCCTTGCCAGCTGAGAAATGAAAAAGCGCAATTCCTCGGCTTCATCCACATCCAATGCCGGTATTTCATGAACGGTGGCAGCTGTCGAAATGGTGACAGTAGCCAGGCGATACTTTCTCAATATCGGCCCCTGCCTGGTATCCACATGCTGCACCCGAATCATGGGAACAAGCGTCCTTTTTATCACAAATAGCCCATTTTTAAGCTCTATTTCATTTTCCCGGACCTCATACCTCCATCTTCTCCACCTTAATGATGGGAAAGTCATAATAACCAGGTAGGCATAGGCGGAATAGAACATTAAAGAAGCTCCAATAACCCAAATAGGCCAATTAAACAGGATGGCAGCAGCAATAGCGCCCCCTGACAACACAAAAGGAAAAACAGAATGGAGCGTGCCGGAGATTCTCCAGGCAAGCAGTCCCCTTGCCGGAATCCTTTTATGCGGCTCTGTAATCATGCAGTACCCCCCGCAATTCCATAAAATTAATAGCTTAAAATCCGCTCTTTCACTTCTATAAGTATACATGACACAAAAAAGAAGTGTCTCCCTTTTATGAAAAAATTGGGGTAGTGTTTATATTTCAAAGCTGGATGAATCTATAAAAGTCAAATTGGGGTTCTTTTTCAAATCCTCTGCAAGCTTAAACAGGGCACTGTCCTTCATTTTCGCTTCGATCATGCAATGAATCTCAGGCACAGACCCCTTAATGTTCTGCAGAAACTCCATGAACATATCCGCATCAATATAATCCGCATGCGCTCTGAAGTCTTTATCTGATTTGGGGCTGGAAATATGCATTTTCACAGGCAGTTCAGAATGGTCCCAGGTTGCTGCGACCCTTTCCCATTGCCCTATCCAGTCATCATTCTTGAAATTGGCAAGGTGGTGGTGATAATCAAATACAAGCGGTATCCCAAGCTTTTCACAAAGGTAGAGCGTATCTTCAAGTGTAAAGGTAGTATCATCATTCTCGAGAATAATCATCTGCTGGATTCCGGAAGGCGTAAAGCCCCAATTATGGATAAATTGTTCGAGCGCTTTTTCTTTATCATCATATCCTCCGCCAACATGCAAAACACAGCGGT
Organism: Cytobacillus firmus; assembly: GCF_023612095.1. Classification (GTDB taxonomy): domain Bacteria; phylum Bacillota; class Bacilli; order Bacillales; family Cytobacillaceae; genus Cytobacillus. The sequence continues at coordinate 4,315,891 of NZ_CP086235.1, forward strand.
GAGCCGGATTCAGACGCATGCCTTTCAGCAGGGCCTCATGCATAGCCAGCGTTTTGATGGACATATTCAATGTGTCCACTTTCGGTGTATTAAGGAGCACAAAATGGTCAGGGTGAAAATCCACACGCATGGGATGTTCATCCAGAAAGTCGCCGATGCCCGACAGAATTTCTTTGAGTGGACGCATATACTTCCAATCAGAAAGCTCCTCATGATTAGCAAGGGGAATCAGCCGTGAGCTGAAGCGAAAAAAATGGATATCATGGGCCGCATTGTGCTTTAGCAGCCTCAGGCAATTCTCCAAATTGGAAACGGCAATTCGCTCCAGTCTTGAAATCGCCGCCTCACGGTCTTTTATACTTGAGAATTGTTTGAACGTCATCGTTTGTGATGGCGATGCGTTTTTCAGATTCATACTCATCGCAACATACCCAAGGCGTACAATCGTCATGTCGATTCCTCCCGTAAGCTTTTCCCTTAGTATGTACGGCAGCTGCTGAGAAATTGCATGTGTGGACGCACCCTGCGTACAGACAAAATAAAGTGAAACTTCAATCAGTGGGGGTTTTCCTTATCCCCCACTGATTGTTAGTTGAACCAATCGGGCCTTTACGGGCAGTTTGATCCCCGCTTATCCTCCTTTGATTCCTCTGAGTCTTGAAGCGGGGGTCTTACTGCCCGTTAGACTGCGATAAAAAGAGAGCAGAATTTCTGCTCTCCAAATTTCTTATCTATAGCTGTTGCTGTTTGAACGGCTGTTATTGTGGCTTGGACGTTTTCCAGTGTGGCCCTGGCGGGATTTGTATGATCCTTTTTGGCCGCCCTGTCTGCCTCTGCCATTGTATCCTCCGCGGCTGCGGTCATTTGGCTTTCTGTCACGCTTAGATGGAAGCGGCTTTTCCTCTGTTAATTTAACAGGGGTTGTATCCGGTTCCTTTGTCAGCATCTTCAGCACGGCCTGAACAACTGTTGAAGCGTCCTTTTGTGCCAGAAGCTGATCTGCCGCTTCTTTATAGCTTCCAAGATTGTTTTCCTCGATGGTTTGCATGATTTTTTCCAATACAGCTTTTTGCTGGCCTTCAAGCGCCTCATCCAGTGTTGGAGCATCCATGCGTTCCATTTTTTTCTTTGTTGTACGTTCCACCACATTCAGGTACGATTTCTCGCGTGGATTGATGAATGTCATCGCAACACCCGTTTTTCCAGCACGTCCGGTCCGGCCGATGCGGTGAACATAGCTTTCAGGATCCTGAGGAATGTCAAAATTATATACATGCGTGACGCCGGAAATGTCCAATCCGCGCGCTGCAACATCTGTTGCCACAAGGACGTCAATGCTTCCCTCTTTGAACTTCCTTAGTACAGACATCCGTTTAGCCTGGCTTAGGTCCCCATGGATTCCTTCAGCCATATATCCGCGAAGATTCAAGGCTTCAGCCAATTCATCAACCCGGCGCTTTGTACGTCCGAATACGATCGCCAATTCCGGTGATTGAATATCCAGAAGTCTTGTCAGCACATCAAATTTATTTCTCTCATGCACTTCAACATAGAATTGTTCAATAGATGAAACAGTCATTTCCTTAGCTTGTACACGGACAACCTGAGGGTCCTTCATAAAGCGTTCTGCCATTCTGCGGATTGGCGCAGGCATTGTAGCAGAGAAGAGCAGTGTTTGGCGCTCTTCAGGAATTTGTGCAAGAATCGCTTCAATATCATCAATGAATCCCATGTTAAGCATTTCATCCGCTTCGTCAAGGATGGCCGTATGGACATGGTCCAAACGCAAAGTTTTGCGGTTGATATGGTCCAGAATACGTCCCGGCGTTCCAACGATGATATGCGGTTTGTTCTTTAATGCACGGATTTGGCGGTTAATATCCTGGCCGCCATAAATGGAAAGGACTTTCGTTCTTTTTCCGTAGCCGATTTTATACAGTTCTTCCGATACTTGAATCGCCAGCTCACGTGTAGGGGCAATAATAATTCCCTGAATATGCTCTTTTGTGTTATCGATTTTATCAATCATCGGGATTCCGAATGCAGCGGTTTTTCCTGTTCCTGTCTGCGCCTGCCCGATCAGGTCTTTATTCTCCAAACTTAACGGAATGGTCTGTGTCTGAATAGGAGTCGCTTCTTCAAATCCCATTCGTTTCAGTGATTTCATTGTCTCCGGGCTGATGCCCAAGTCTTGAAACTTTGTCAATGTATTCATTCTCCTTCTAATCATAGAAAAATTTTGTCCCTGCAAACCTGCAGGCAGGAGTTCTCCTGAAAAAATTGGCCTATGAGTCTCTTCCGGACGATTATAAGAAATGTTATGGCACCCTGTAAGGAGCCTTTTTACCGGCAGTACCCGGCAATCTAGATGCTGTAACTTCTTATTATATAAAAAGTGCGGTTATGTTTCGTTAAGAAGAGTCCCACTCACTATGAAACCCGCTTGAGGAAAGGATGAGGGTAAGTTCTATCCAAATTGTTCACGGACAATCAGGTCTCTTAAGATAAGCGTATTTAAGCACCCATCTATTTATGGCCTTACTGAAGTATGCTTTTTCAGCAATACTTCTGTATTTAATGAAAAAAGACATTCTCCTGCTGGAGTATGTCCGGGTTCTCAAAAGAAGTTCCTGTTGGCACTTTGGTGTTTATATTACCATTTTCAAGTAAGCATTGCAAACGTGAAGGCTGGCTGAAAACCTTATCATTCAGGCTTTTTTTGCAGAAAGCCAAGGATCTCCTGAAAGAGGCGGTCCCCTTCCCCGCAATGGCAGATAAGATGCTTTGAGTCTTTTATAAAAATTAATTTTTTGGCTGATGAACTAATATTATTATATAAATATCTGGCGCTTCTCGGAGGCACCACTCCATCACTTTCACCCTGCGCAATTAATGTCGGCACAGTGATCTGATTTAAAATAGGCCTGATGGAAGCCACAAGCCTGCGGAATTGAAGTGTTGCCGTAATCGGTGTCGCACTGATTTTCCGCTTATATCTGACGAACATTTCATTGTCAGCCAGGTTCCCCCTGAAAGCATCTCTTACCATCTCTTTCATATCAAAGAATAGCTGCTTCGGGTTCACGTAATAGGCAGCAGCACTGAGCAGAACCAATTTATCTACAGGGTAATGAACCGTTAAATAGCTGGCGATCAGGCCGCCCATTGAAAAACCGATGACATATACTTTTTCACAGCGGCTGATCAGCCTTTTCAGTTCTTCCTCTGCATGCTCAATCCACTTGTTGTAGGCGATTCCTTTCAGCTTCAGTTCATCGCCATGACCCGGCAATGTCGGCACGGAAATCTCCCAGTCTGTATGCTCTTTTAAATACTCTGCCAAAGGTTCTACTTCGAATGGAGCTCCTGTAAAACCATGTATGCACATGCAGCCAATCATTTACGAGTCACCGCCATTTTTTAAAATTTACGTACATTTTATTTTACACTTTTTCCTTTTCGCCATACTAATCAAACCTGTTGAAAGATAAAAATTACTACGGAGGAACTATTTAAGAATAAATTAAACCCCTGTTTCACGTGAAACAGGGGTTTAATTCCTATAATAACAGATATATACAATTATCTATTTTTCTAAATGATCTTGCTGAAAACCTTTATGCTGTATCAGTCCTTCATCCCTTCTGTTAAAGAAATTATTGAAGAGCTGATACAACTTCCTCAAGCTTCATGCCACGGGATGCCTTAACCAGCACAATGGTTTCCTGGTCGACATGTTTCTTCAGTTCTTGAATGAGGTTCTGTTTGTCAGTAAAGGCTGCCACCCGTTCATGAGGCAGGACTTCCTTCGCCCCCTTGGCGATAAATTCGCCAAGCTTGCCGAAAGTAAACACGTAATCAACCTTTTTTGCATCCACAGATTTCCCAGTGGAGTAATGGAAATCCTCCTCCTGCGGACCAAGCTCCAGCATATCGCCAAGAACGAGAACTTTCTTTTTATAGCCAGGAAGATTGGCGACCAGTTCAATGGCTGCATTCATGGATGTCGGGCTGGCATTATAGGCATCATTAATAATTTTTTCACCCATTTTGCCCTCGAGCAGTTCCATTCTCATATTGGTCAGCTTTAAGCTGGCAAAGCCTTCGTTCATCTTTTCGTACGGAACGCCGAAATGGGATGCTGCAATCATCGCTGCCAGGGCATTGAGAACGTTATGGGTGCCCAGTACTGGCAGGTAAAATTCCTCGTCGGATCCATTGATCCCAAATGTGCTACCCTTGTCATTCTGCTTGATATCCACCGGATACACATCGTTTTTCCCGGTTCTTCCAAAGGTTCTTAATGCAGCCGAACCATTGTAGGTTTTCAGCTTTTCATCAAGAAGCGGCTCGTCACCGTAATAAATAACCAGGCCATTTTCCTGAAGGCCATTTATGATTTCCAGCTTCGCTTCTGCAATCCCTTCTCTGGAACCTAAATCCTGCAGATGAGATTCGCCTATATTCGTAATGATCACGGCGTCGGGACGGGCAAGCTTCGTAAGAAAATCGATTTCTCCCCTTCCGCTCATTCCCATTTCGAGTACGGCGATTTCCGTATCTTCTTCAAGTGCCAGAATGGTCAGAGGAAGACCGATATGGTTGTTATAGTTGCCTTCCGTTTTTTGAACCTTATAGTTTAGTGACAGAAGGTTTGCGGTCATATCCTTGGTCGTTGTTTTGCCGTTGCTTCCTGTAATGCCTGCGACCTTTACATTTAATTCATTACGATAGCTTCTCGCCAATTCCTGAAGAGCTGTCAGTGTATCTTCAACAATCAGGATTGGAAGATGCAGTGGCGGATTGGGAACATCCTTTTGCCAAAAGGCCGCGGCTGCCCCCTTTTCAATGGCATCTTCTACAAATCGGTGGCCATCTGAATTTTCCCCTTTGAAAGGAACAAATAAATTGCCCTTCCCGATTCTTCTGGAGTCAATGCTCACGCCCTGTATGGATGTGTCATTATAAGAAGATACGTCATTATCTACTTTAATCATCTGTGTAATTTCCTGAAGTGTTTTTTTAATCATATGGCGCCTCCTATTGGACAAAATCAGAAGGCAGCAGATAATCCTGATTTTGCCATTTATGTATGAACAAAAGGAACACGGCAAAAATGCCGTGTTTCCTTCAACAGTTATGCCTTTTTACATAGTGTGTTTGATGCTTTGTTTCTCAGCATGGCGTTCAATGGCCAGATTGACAAGCTTTTCAATCAGCTGAGGATATTCTACTCCCGTATGCTTCCACAGAAGCGGGAACATGCTGAAAGGTGTAAAGCCCGGCATGGTGTTGACTTCATTAATGTATAGCTTACCCTCTCTTGTTAAGAAAAAGTCAGCCCGGACAAGACCTGAACAGTCAAGGGCTTTAAATGCCTTAATGGCCATATTGCTCAGTTCGCTGTACTCACTCTCGGAGATTTCAGCAGGAATGATTAATGCTGTGTCTCCATCCTCATATTTCGCTTTATAGTCATAGAATTCAACCTTCGGCACAATCTCACCGGCAACAGAGCATTCCGGATGATCATTGCCCAGCACGCCAGCTTCAATTTCTCTTGCAGTGACGCCTTCTTCGATAATGATTTTACGGTCAAATTGGAAAGCTTCTTTAAATGCTCCTTCAAGCTCTGTGCGGTTCATACACTTACTGATGCCCACACTGGAACCCAGGTTGGCCGGTTTTACGAAACACGGGTAGCCGAGTTCTTTTTCCACTTTTTCATACGCTGTCTCTGTTTCATTCTCCCACTCACTGCGGATAAACCAGACATACTTCACCTGCGGCAGGCCTGCCTGTGCAAATATATTCTTCATGATGACCTTATCCATGCCCGCTGATGAAGCCAATACTCCATTCCCCACATATGGCAGGTTTAAGAGCTCAAGCAGCCCCTGAACTGTGCCGTCTTCCCCGTTCGGACCGTGAAGCAGCGGGAAGATGACATCAAATGGGCCTTTCTCCTGTGCATCCTGGAAAAGGGTCGGTGCCAATGCTGTTGGTGGAAGTGCTTCCCTCTGGGAGAATTCCAGCTCCTTTACATTGGAAACAGGACCCTGCAATTGAGGGCCTTTCACCCATCGGCCTTCTTCAGATATATAAATAGGATGAATTTCAAATTTCTCTAAATCCAATGCTTTAATGACAGCCATTGCAGTCTGCATAGAAACTTTATGCTCCGCTGACTTTCCGCCGTATAAAAGGCCAACCTTTGTTTTCATAAAAAGAACCTCCAATATTCAATCATGGACTAACCGGCTTTTCATGCCGTTTTATTTTTCTTAAACTGATTTATATGTTCATTCAAGCTATTCTATATTGTAACACTTTCACATTTAAGAAAGGGAGTGATTACATGTTCAATTCTTCAGGAATTTTTTTCTGCCCCTACGCCCATATTTCTATATGTATGACAGAGCGCTGAAAAAGGAAACTTTTCTTATCTTAAACATAGGCTCTTTTCGAATAAAATTTTGTTTTTCACCTATTAATGTTGCCCGTTGATTTCCGCTACAGGATGCTCAGCGAAACGCGGGGCAGGCGGTGAGCCTCCTCGACGCTGCGCGTCTGCGGGGTCTCACCTGTCCCGCTACTCCCGCAGGACGTTGAATAAACTTCCCCGAAAAAACACCGCACGAAGAAAATGCGAATGCATTTTCGAGGATCTCGCACCTTCCGCTCCAATCAACTCAGTAAATAATATACAAATAGCAACAAACCTTGCGAAAACAGCCTAAACATAAATAATTTCCATTTTCGGAAATAATTATTTCAGGAAAACGTTTACCTTCCTTTTATAGAGCAGAACCCTTAATCCACTCGTAATAATCAGAGTTTTTTTATTATTAAAACAAAAGTTTTATCTATTAACTTTTGCTGTAAAACAGGATATAATCCCCCTAACAAAAACAATTGTATTTTTTAGGAGGACAAAAATAATGAAGTTCGGTTTGCTTCCCAGAATTATTGCTGCTATTGCATTGGGTATTTTAATAGGTTCTTTTTCTCCCCAATGGCTTATTCAGCTATTTGCTACTTTTAATGGACTGTTCGGAAACTTTCTTGGTTTCGCGATTCCGTTAATTATTATCGGATTCATCGCGCCAGGAATCGGCAGCATGGGGAAAGGGGCAGGGAAACTGCTTGGGATTACAACCGGTTTTGCTTATGCTTCCACAGTCACTGCCGGTTTAATTGCCTATTTTTCTGCGACGGTGTTATATCCTATTCTATTAAAAAACCAAAACTTCAAAGAGTTTGAGAATCCTGAGGATGCTTTGCTTTCACCCTTTTTCCAGGTGGACATGCCTCCGGTAATGGGTGTCATGACGGCACTGCTGATTTCATTCACTTTAGGCCTGGGATTGGCCGCAATTAAAGGAAACACCCTGCAAAATGCGATGAATGATTTTCGTGATATTATTGAAAAATTGATTGAAAAGGTCATCATTCCTTTGCTTCCTGTCCATATTTTCGGGATCTTCGCCAATATGACGCAAGGCGGACAGGTTGGCGCCATTATTTCTGTATTTGCCAAAGTCTTTGTCATGATTATTGCTCTTCATCTTTTATTTTTACTGCTACAATATTCAGCTGCAGGCAGCCTGATGAAAGCCAATCCGCTCAGACTCATGAAAAATATGATGCCTGCTTACTTTACGGCGCTTGGAACCCAATCATCCGCATCCACCATTCCTGTTACGCTTAAACAGGTTAAAAAGCTTGGTGCACGCGAAAAGATTGCGGATTTCTCTGTGCCATTACTTGCAACGATTCATTTATCCGGAAGCACCATCACCATTGTGAGCTGCGCGATCGCCGTCATGATGCTGCAGGGACAAACCACATCATTTGCAGAAATCCTGCCTTTCATATTAATGCTTGGAATTACAATGATCGCGGCTCCCGGTGTTCCTGGAGGAGCTGTCATGGCTGCCTTGGGTCTCCTTGAAAGCATGCTCGGATTCAATGAAACCATGCTTGCGCTTATGATTGCTCTATACCTTGCCCAGGACAGTTTTGGAACTGCGTGTAATGTAACTGGTGACGGTGCGCTGACACTGCTGTCTGATAAGGCAAGCGGCAAAGAGAAGAAGCTTCAGCCCCAATCGGCAGTGAAAGCCGGCTGATTGAAAAAAAGATGTCCCTGTTGGGGCATCTTTTTTTGCAGTTAGGCGCTGTACCAGCTTTACGCGACCCAGATAGTGAAAAAGTGTACCTTTTCACTTTACTTAACAATCATAACAGGCGCTTTCACACGTTTGGCTATTTTGTGGCTGACACTTCCGAGCACCATTTCCTGAAGTGTATTCAAACCCCGGCTGCCAACTACAGCAACATCAAAATCCATCTTGTTGGCAAATTCCACAATGGCTGGTCCAGGCTCTCCCTGCAGTATTTTTATTTCATATGGAATGCCCTTTTCTTTTAATAAATTTTCTATTGGCTCTAAACGCTTTTTTCTCACCTGGTCCACTATACTTTTATCAAAATGATGAAGGATATCTTCTTTTGAGGTCTGACCATCAACAGCATACACCACGGTAATTTCAGAATCAGGATTCTGTTCAGCCAGTTGAATGGCTTTATCGGCTGCCCGAATGGAATGATCGGATCCATCTGCAGCCATCAATATTTTTTTAAACACAGAGCCTCACCCCTAACATATTCTTATAAAAAAAATACCACAGTCAAAGCTGACTGTGGTATTAATTCCAGTTTTTAATGGCCGGATAATTTCGCACCAGGTTTTCGGTGAACGGCCAAACGTTCAATCAAGTTCGAGCTTGGCGCGTTTAATCCTGATAGGCGGACCAGCACACCGCTGTCACGAAGCTTTAATACAATCTTATCGATGGCAGCTACACCTGAGTCATCCCAGACATGCGCCTGTGTAAAATCAATTTCAACTTCTTTTAATTCTTCGTTAAAGTCGAATGCTGCTACAAGTTCATCTACAGAAGCAAAGAAAACTTGGCCTGTTACAGCGTATATTTTCTTATCTCCTTCAATACGTGAAGCAACATGCACTTTCGAAATTTTAGCGACAAAGAAGATCGCACTTAGGATAATCCCCGCGAAAACTCCTTTTGATAAGTCATGGGTGAAAACAGTTGTAACAGTCGTTGTCACCATAACAATCGAATCAGTGACAGGCGTCTTAGCGAGCCCCTTAATGGATGACCAGTCAAAAGTGCCGATCGAAACCATGATCATAACTCCGACTAATGCAGCCATCGGTATTTGCACGACAATATTGCCTAATACTAAAATCAGAAACATCAGGAATGAGCCGGCTACTATCGTTGACAGCCTGCCTCTTCCGCCGGATTTCACATTAATGACGGACTGTCCAATCATCGCACAGCCTGCCATTCCGCCGAATAAACCGGACACGATATTTGCAATTCCCTGTCCGCGGCTTTCCATGTTCTTATCACTGGCTGTATCGGTCATGTCATCCACAATCGATGCAGTCAGCAGAGATTCAAGCAAGCCCACGATCGCTAGGGCAATAGAGTAAGGGAAAATGATTTTCAGAGTCTCAAGGTTCAATGGAACATCCGGTATAAAGAATGCCGGAAGAGCTGAGGTGATGGTTCCCATATCGCCAACTGTGCGAACATCACTCTTTGTCATGATGGCAATAATCGTAATAACAATTATCGCTACCAGAGGAGATGGCACTGCTTTCGTAAATCTCGGGAAAAGATAAATAATCGCCAGTGCACCGGCAACCATTGCATACATCACCCAAGTAGCATCTACAAATTGCTCCAGCTGAGCCATAAAAATTAAAATCGCCAGTGCGTTAACAAATCCAATCATAACGGCACGGGGAATGAATTTCATAAAGCGGGCCAATTTAAGCACACCAAATAAGATCTGCAGGACTCCCGTCAAAATAGTCGCAGCAAATAAATACTGCAGTCCGTGATCAGCTACTAAAGTAACCATCAATAACGCCATCGCACCGGTTGCAGCTGAAATCATTCCAGGCCTACCGCCAACTATTGCAATGGTTACAGCAATACAGAACGAAGCATACAATCCAATCATCGGATCGACACCCGCAATAATGGAGAAAGCAATCGCCTCAGGAATCAGTGCCAATGCCACTACGATTCCAGCAAGGATGTCTCCCTTCACATTGCCAAACCATTGTTCTTTTTTTGATAAAACTTTCAAATAAACACCTCTTTATTAATAGATTTATAGTAATGACTTTGAACTCTCATCAAAGTCGAGCCGACAAAAACATATAAAATCATAACACATTTACTTATATTTACAAGCCCTCATGTAAGCGCAAATAATACTTAAAATCTAGTTTTTTCTTTTGAAATCTCACGATTACTATGCGTTCAACAAAAAAAACGACCCTGTAACAGAGTCATTTTTAACCGATAGGTGAACAAATCTCAATATAATGCCCATCCGGATCTTCCACATATGCCACTTTCTGTCCCCAGGGCTTTTCAATCGGCTCGAGCAGGACTGGCACCCCTGCGGTCTTGAGCTTACCAACAAGTGCTTCCACTTCTTCCGTCACAAACCCCAGCTCGAATGTCTGCTCCTTCCTCACTCCATCCGGTATCGGCAGCCCGGTGACTTCCCGTCCGCCTTCTCTCGTATTGAAGGAAAGAATGGTGCTGCCTGTATCATACTCGATGTAAGTTCCAAATTCATTCCTAAGTTTCAGGCCCAGCAATTCACCATAAAAATGCTTCGTTCTTTCCAGACTTTCCGCATATAAAATGACATACCCCAGCTTCAATTCCATTACGTTCACCTCTTCAAAGTTTCTTTACATGATATGATTTCAATTTAGGAGGTATTTTCTCCTTTTAGACTCTGAAATCATTTTTAAAAGTTACAGTAATTAGAAAGAAATTGAGCAGCCTTTTTCATATATTTATATCCAATAAATGAAAATAATGGCCTGCCATCTTCCTGATCTCTTCCGATTTCTTCTCAGGAAATACCGCGATAAAGCAAGTGGATGGACCTCCTGATTTCTGCAGATCCACTCCTGATTCGAAGTCCTTAACCTCAAATTCCCTATTGAAAAACAGCCCGTTCAGCTCGGCCAGAATACCTTTTGATCCTACAGGAAGCGTCTCAGTATCCTCAATGGAATTAATCATTTTAAAAATCTTTAGGGGTGCTGCCTCCGCCTCCCTCTCAATCAGCTCCTGGCCAACCAAAGGGGAACCGAGCACCGCTATCCTTGTATCCTCTGTATAGATTAGGGCATCAGCCGGAAGCTCTCCCTTCCTTTTGCCAAGTACAGATAATCCTACCGCAGATTGAAGCAGGTTAAAGTTGCTTTCTGTACTGCCGGTGATTTGCAGTTCCGTAAGTCCTAATTCATCAGCACCCTTTTTAATGCCCCCTATAAGCTGATCCCAGGCATCATCTCCGCAGAAATTCTGAATGGCAGCAGCAAATGGCTGAGCACCAGCAGACATACATTCCATGACAGCGACACGGAAGGAATAATACGAAACAATCTCGTAAGGAACCTGGACAGCGTCCTGTTCTTTCTCGCCGATTGCTCCGCTGTTATCACTGGCTACAACAATTGTTTCTTCAGAATTAAAAGGGAAGCTTAAGACATCCCTCACTGCTCAGCACCCGCTTTGGCAAGAGCAGGTCCCACAAGCTTGACAAGCCTTGGAATCGCTATATAAGCAATAACAGCATTAATCACAGAACCTATAAAAAGGGAAGGCACAATCGCCAGGTAAAAGGCCTGGCCCATTAAAAAGATAAATGGAAGCGGGGCTGCAAAGGCATTGCCGAGCACAAAAAGAATCCCTGCAAGCCAGCGGCGGCCTCTCTGGTACAATGAGCTGAAAACAAAGACTAGAAATGCCATTTCAACAGCAATCAGGAGATGAAGTGGCCCTAAAGGCAAGCCGCCCAATAATGCTGACAGCAGATGCCCGGTGGCAGCAACGGCCGCTCCGCCATAGCCGCCAAGCAGCACGGCTGCGAGCAAGGCAGGAAATGCATCCAGTGCCACGCTTCCGATAACTGCAGGAACTTTAATCGCTGCACCGATTGCTGTCAGTGCAATCAGCATAGCGGCCATGCCCAATCGCATGCTTTTCATCACTTATCCTCCTTGCGCTTTCCTTCACGGAATACATTCGCACTGCGCACATATTCCACATCCTTCTGGTTCAGACGGAAATTAATCACCCTTGCCAGGGCAAAGAAGTAATCCGATAAGCGATTCAGATATTTCAGTGCCACTGCAGAGGTGTCCGGATCCGCTTTTTTTAGTGAGACCACAAGACGCTCCGCTCTCCGGGTTACTGTCCTGGCAATATGAATGGATGCAGATGCAGGTGCTCCCCCAGGCAGAATAAACCTTTCCAGCTTTGGCGCTTCCTCAATCAATCTATCAATCTTTGTCTCCAAATAATCAACAGATTCCTTCGTCAATTTAAGCTCCCGCTTTTTCGTAACATTTGCAAGGTCGCCGCCACAGTCAAAAAGCTCATGCTGAATCTTCTCCAAGTCCTCCAGGACATCCTGAAAAATGGCCGGATCCAGCTGTGTCATCGCCTGCCCGACAAAACAGTTGACTTCATCCACTGTTCCATAGGCTTCAACCCTTACATCATCCTTCTCCACTCTGCCTCCGATAATACTTGTTTTTCCCTCATCGCCAGTTCGTGTATAAAGTTTCATCAGCAATTCCCCATTTCATTTTATTTTTTGATTGATGCCATACCAAATCAAATCGACTCTATCTGCAGTAGCAGCGGTATCCTGAAAGGCCCATCCTGCTGCATCCCGCCACTTTCGGTCAAGCGCCTCCATCGGAACAATCCCTTTTGAAATATCAGATCCGATTAAAACGACTTTCCGGCTAACATCTGCTTTTTCCCATTGGAGCCACTTTTCCAGCATCTCCTGCCACTTTTCCCGAATCTCTTCAAACTCCAGTGCTTGCGACCACTCCCGAATCATTAGCTCAATTCCCTCAAAGACAATCAGGTTTCGATCAAGATCGCCGGCCGACTCACAATGATAAGCTGAAATCCATTTATGAGGAGTGTCTGCCAATTGATAAAAATTCTTCACCCATTCGGACTTCCCGTTAAACCTGCCTCCTGTAATGAAGTGCATCGTTCTCCCCTCCTAAACTCTTCCCGTGTCCATCTAAGCTCATAGCCTCTTCCAAACGGAACTTGCCACTCCCAGAATTCTTTTTGCTCCGGTGCATACTTTCCAAGAAGATACCTTATGACTCCGCCATGTGTAATAATAGCTGCATCTCTGTTATTTCCCTGAAGCAATTGATCGGTTAAATTCTGCCACCCTTTATCCACTCTTGCTGTGAATGATGCAAAGGATTCCCCTCCAGGCAGCACCCCTGTGAAAGGATCTTCCAGCCATTCTTGATAAGCCGGGTTATCTTTCAGCTCTTGATATGTCTTGCCTTCCCACTCGCCAAAATGCATTTCTCGCCAATCGGGACATGGTTCAATAGAATGATCCGGGAATAGAATGGCCGCCGTCTTCATGCATCTGCCTAAATCACTTGCAAAAATTCTTCTGTAGCCTTGAGGCACCAGGGCAAGCTTATCCCTGAGTTCCGGACACAAAGGAGAATCTGTCCATCCCAGATAGGCATGGGACTTATTGGCCTCTGTCAGCCCATGACGAAATAATGCAACAGCCACAGTATCATCCACAAAAGCACCTCCATCCCTTCCACACTGGCCCCAAGGACATCCCCTGTCATTCCGCCAAACCAGGCAATGACTTTTCTTGATAATAATACGAAAAACAATATTGAAAAAAGAACCATGAAAGAAAAACCAACAATAGCCGGGAAACCAGCCAGCCAGGCAGCTGCCGCGGCAGCCAGAAGGAAGACAGGGTAAATAGATAGGGTGGTTTTAGCAGCAGCCTGCTGAAATAATGAGCCCAGCCCCTCTTTTTTGGCCGCCTTGACGTTTATCAGCAAGATCCCCATTACCATCTTGCTTAAAAAGGGAATCACTGCAATTAAAAAATAGGAAGATGGATTTAATAAAAGCACAATTTCATAGATAAATAGAAACCGGGCACCCAGCAGGACAATAACAGACAGCACTCCGAAGGCCCCCACCCGGGGATCACTCATGATGTCAAGCCGTCTCTCCTGATCGCGATAGGAGAAGAACGCATCGCTCGCATCCATCCACCCATCAAGATGGATCCCGCCGGTCAGCAAAATGCCGGCCAGCCAAACGGCAAAGGCCGCTGCCAATAGAGAAAAAGGAGTCCATTCAAGAAAAGCATAGAGTATAAATGCATATATCCCACCCTGGATGAGGCCGGCTATAGGGAAGGTTCTGATTGCCTTCTCCAGATGAGGCTTATCCATTGGCAGGGATATCGGAATGGGAATGCTTGTGAAAAATTGAAGATTGATCAATAATCCTTTAAGCCATTTCATTTTGTTTTCTCCAGCTAAAGACAATTTCCTTTAATTTTTCCCAATCAAGATGCTGCATCATATTTTCCGCCAGTTCGCTGTATTTCCTATCCTTCAGGGCTTTTATTCGGACAGGCTCCTTACTTGGAATGCCTTTTTGTTTGCGCAGGGAATTAAGCCACGCACCCCTCCATTCATCATTATGGAAGATGTGGTGCATATAAGTCCCTATCAGACGGCCATCATTCCCATAAAATCCATCTTCTTCGCCATTTTGAAGCAGCAGAAGGCGATTGCCATCAAAATCATTTTCAAGAACTGTTTCACCTAAATGGATTTCATATCCATCCAGGATTTCTTTAACGGGAAGGTTCGTACTTGAATGCAGACTGCCCTTCACCTGCACGGTCTTCTTTCGTTCATGAAAAATGGTATCTGCCGGTATCAAATTCAAGCCTTTTTCCTTTTCATACGGATTCCCGGTATCAGAACCTGCCATATCGATTAATCTCCTGCCGAGCATCTGGTATCCTCCGCAAATGCCGGCAATAGAACCTCCATCGGCAGCATAGCGCACAATCCAGTCCGCCAGACCTTTTTCCTTGAAATAGCGCAAATCGCGAATCGTGCTCTTTGTGCCGGGAATGATCACCGCATCAGGTGAGCCAGCCTCCGATAGATGTCTTACCCACCTAATGTTCACGTCATCTTCATAGTAAAACGGATCGATGTCACTGAAGTTTGAAATAAATGGCGGCCGCAGCACTGCAATATCCAGAATACCCTCACCAGCTCTTGGGACAGCAGCCTGAATGGATAGGGAATCCTCTGCATCGATCATATGGTCTTCCAAGTAAGGCAGAACGCCAAGGACAGGGACACCCGTCTTTTCTTCGATCCAGCGGATGCCATCCTCAAACAGCGTGATATCTCCGCGGAATTTATTAATGATAATGCCCGCAACCCGCTGTCTTTCCTGTTTGGTGAAAAGCTCCAGAGTTCCAACAATGCTTGCAAAAACACCGCCCCTGTCAATATCGGCAACCAGGATGACTGGCACATCCGCTATTTCGGCGACCTTCATATTCACTAGCTCTTTATCTTTTAAATTAATTTCAACAGGGCTGCCAGCTCCTTCTATGACAAGCAGCTCGTATTGAGCAGCAAGCAGACTCAGTGCCTCTTTGATGGTTTCAAGCCCTTTTTCATAAAAGGATTCCCGATAGCTTCTTCCTGATAGGGAGTTGACTGCTTTTCCAAGGAGAATGACCTCAGCATTCTGAGCGGATTGAGGCTTAAGGAGGATGGGGTTCATCCAGACAGCAGCTTCCGTTCTTGCCGCTTCAGCCTGAATGCCCTGTGCCCTGCCAATTTCATTCCCATCCTTTGTCACGTATGAATTATTGGACATATTCTGGGATTTAAAAGGAGCCGTGCGGAAACCTTCATTGGAGAATGCGCGGCAAAGAGCCGTAGCAATAAGGCTTTTACCTGCGTCGGATGAAGTCCCCTGAATCATGATCCCTTTCATGCCGGTTCTCCTTTCATTTGTATGGGAATGCCTGCTTCAACAAGATAGGCTTCATCAGCCATATCTACTATATTCCTATGAAGCGTCCCAAGTATTTTTGAATATGTAATCACCAGTTCATTTTTGTAAATTGGCTCATTCAAGACCTCGTTGCTGACAACGATCAAGGTCCTGCAATTTTTGCGTATTTCAGTGATGGCCACGAGAATATCGGATGAAAGATTTTCCTGATATTCTCTGGTCCGCCAACTATCCTCCGCTTTAAAAAGCTCATTATTCAAGAGAGTGGTCAAGCAATCGAAAAGAATTATATCCTGATGGGTAAAGTTTCCCGAGATCTCTTCAAGTGCAGAAGGCTTCTCCCAGGTTGTCCAGCCCAAGCCGCTCTTACCCCGGTCATCCTGGTGCCTCTGAATCCGCTCTTTCATCTCGGAATCGTATGCTTTTCCGGCAGCAATGTAATGAAGCTTTCCGTCTGTTTTTTCTGCGAGCCTGGCAGAAAGCTTCTCCGCAAATGAGCTTTTTCCGCTCCGCACGCCCCCCGTGATAAAAATCAGCGCACCTTCCGCCATTCCTCCATCGCCTCCATCAGCACATCATTGTCTTTCGGCCCCTTAATCGCAAAGCGCAGCCATCTTCCTTCCAGGCCGGGGAAGTTCATCGTGTGCCTCGGGATCATGCCCTTTTCCAGCAGAAATTGAAATAAAGGCAGCTGATCATCCAGGCGTGGATCCCTTAATAAATAAAAGTTTACGGCAGAAGGAGAAACAGAAAAATTTAATCTCTGATAAAACGAAACCAGCCTCTCTCTCTCCTGCCGAATCAAATTTTTTGTCAGCCTGACATGCTCCTTGCTGTCCAGACACCACTCTCCTGCTTTTAAAGCAAGGGCATTCACGCTCCAGTGCGGTTTCAGGGCAGCAGCTCTTTCAATCAATCTCTCACCTGCCATCATGTATCCAAGGCGCAGGCCGGGTATCGAAAACATCTTCGTCATGGAGCGCAGCACCACAACATTTGAATCCTTTTCTATGACAATAGATTGATAGTCGCAGGCAAAGTCATAAAAAGCTTCATCCATAATAAGCAGGCAGCTGTGAATCTGACACTTCTCTAACAGCTTCTCCACCAAAGCTTTGGGGTAGTGGACGCCCGTCGGATTATTTGGGTTGCAGAAGAACACGGCATCAGCGTCTTTGAGACTTTCGGATAGCGCTTCCATATCCAAATTCCAATCTTCAGCCTCCAGCTGATAATAGGAGACTCTGCAATTATTAACCCGGCAGGCCTCTTCATATTCCGAAAAGGCCGGCTGAATAATCAGCGCACTTTTCCCGGCTATCATCCGGCCAATCAGTGTGATCAGCTCGGCGCCTCCATTTCCGACCAGAATTTGTGTTTCTTTTATTCCCTCTGCAGCCGCCAATTTACTTTTTAAAAGGGCAGCATGGGGATCCGGATAGTCGCTAATGTATGGGAATAAGCTTCCCCACCTGTCTTTTAATTCACTGGGAGGGCCCAGGGGATTGATATTGGCACTGAAATCAATCCGCTCCTCAGGCTCAGGCATTTGCTTATCCATCGCTTCATATAAATATTGCGGATTAGATCCGTGTGAAGGCCAGATCAAGAAACATCCCTCCTGTCCATAATAGAAGCAAAAATAGGAAAACTGCTTTGTTCATAATCGAGATACTTTTTATGATATGTTCTTTTTCAAGCATTACCATTGGCTTGCCCATTGTCGCACGGTTAGAGATGACATCCTTATAAAAATTGATCCCGCCCAGCTGTACGCCCAGAAGAGCTGCAACAGCAGCTTCCCCCCAGCCGCTATTCGGGCTCGGATGCTTCGGTGCATCACTTAAAAGGATTCCCCATGCCTCCTCATATGGAGCATGCTCCGACTTTTGTGTGAGCATGATGCAAACCGATGTCAGCCGGCTTGGAATCCAGTTTACGATATCATCCGCTTTGGCAGAAGCCCATCCAAAATCCATATATCGTTCATTCATGTGGCCAACCATCGAATCACATGTATTAATGGCCCGGTAGATGAGAGCCAGCGGTGCACCGCCGATCATAGCCCAAAATAATGGAGCAGTTATGCCATCACTGGTGTTTTCCGCCACTGTCTCCACAGCAGCCCGGACAATGCCTGGTTCATCCAGCCGATCTGTATCCCTGCCGACAATGTATGAAAGCTTTACTCTTGCTGTTTCCATATCACCTTTTGCCAGAGGCTCATATACCTCCAGCGCTGCCTCTTTTAAACTCTTTTGAGCAATGGCTGTGAAGATAAGAATTCCTTCTGCCAGGATGCCTGCGATCGGATGAATTTCATAAAAGAGCCAGGTAAGGAAAAAGGTGATGCCACCTGCTGCCAGCAGCACGATCACTAGCATGAGGATCCCTTTTAATTTTCTAAAGCGGCCTTTATTCAGAGCTTGTTCAAGTTTATGTATCAGGGCACCCATCCACCTGACCGGATGCGGCCAGTTTGGCGGGTCCCCTATCAGCTTATCCAGTATCCAGGCAAAGGTTAGCGCGATCAGGTGATATAACATCATCTTTTTACCCTGCTTTGCGATTTTTTTATTGCCTCAACAGTACATTCGTACACACCTTTGCCAATCACTTTGCCCAGCGGTGTAATGGTACCCGCATACTCCAGGCTTTCTCCCTGCTGTGTGGCGGCAATCAAAATACTGTCAGTTGATGTTCCGGTCGCTATCGACCCTGTTACAGCATCTTTAACATTCTGATCAAATAATGCCCTGGTCTTGGCCTCGGTTGCAGTCATAATGGATTGAATAAAGGCTTCCTCTGTCAGATGGCCATTAACGAAAATCCATGTATTGATTGTACCCGGAGTCAGATGATAAGAATGCTCATCACTTTTCGAAGCATCAACCGCATTGCCGACACCAGCTGTCACAACCACATACACAGAGAATGTATCTTCTTCATAAAATTGGCTGCTGAAATCTTCAATATATACGGCTGTCATCATCCCCACAGTTTCCCCGGGTTCAAAGCCGATTTCCCGGACAAATTCCGCCATCTCTGCCCGATGATCACTGCAGTCATAATTCTTGCTCACATGCCGGTTAAGAAAAATCCGATTCCAGCCAGTCCCCGATCCGGTTACACCTGAAGACATGGTTTTAAGCGGCAATGGCGAGCGAAGGACCAGCAAGTCTTCCCTTACCTTCAGGCTGGCTGGATCGATTCGCTGCTCTAATAGGCTTTCTGCCTGTGAGCGCTCAGGCACCAGCACCATCTGAGGAGCCGCCACTCTTGGATGCGGCAGCTTCTCGATCTTCGTCCTGTAAACCTCCCGTATCCGCCCTTCTTTTAAAACCTCATTAGGAACATGGTTAATATTGACTTCGCCATTCTCCAGCAGCAGCAGGCGGTCACAGTACAGGCCGGCCAAATTTAAATCATGGAAGATGGAAATAACCGTCAGCCCGCAGTCCTTTGACCATACAGAAAGGAGATCAAGCAGTTCTTTCTGATAAGACAAGTCAAGATGGTTCGTCGGCTCATCCAGCAATAATATTTCCGGCTCCTGGGCAAGGGCCTGTGCTAAAAACACTCTCTGTCTTTCCCCGCCGGATAATTGCTGAATATCAGCATCCTGAAACCGGGAGATGCCTGTCTGCTCCATAACCCGGTTAACCGCTTCTTCATCTTTGCCGGTCCAGCTCTGGAACCAGCCCTTTTGATGAGCATAGCGGCCAAGGGAAACCGTTTCCTTTACAGTATAAGAAAAGGCCTGTGAGGAATGCTGGGGCAGAACAGCCATGATTTTCGCCAGTTCTTTCGGTGTATATTCTGATAGGTTCTTACCTTTGATCACAATATCACCAGCTGTATGGGGCAGAATGCCGCTCAGCATCTTCAGAATTGTCGTCTTGCCGCTTCCATTCGGTCCCAATATCCCGAAAAGCTCTCCTTTTTCCACTTCAAAGCTGATATTTTTTACAACCGGCGCACCGGCATACCCGCCTGTGATTTGCTGGACTCTTAGCATGATTAACCACTTCTTTCTTAATTAGAAAAGCGCAAAGCGCCTTTATGCGCTTAAAGTTTATTCCTTCTTCTCATTAAAATAGCCCCAAAAACAGGTGCACCGATTAAGGCTGTAATCACACCGATCGGAAGCTCGGCAGGAGCAATGATCGTCCGTGAAACCAGATCGGCAATAATAAGGAAACCTGCTCCCACAAGAATGGATAGCGGCAGCAAATGCCTATGATCCGGCCCCCATAACATCCTGGTCAGATGAGGAATCACAAGTCCGACAAATCCTACCGTTCCAGACACAGCAACAGCCGCACCCGTTAAGATAGAGCCTGCTATCAGGACCATTATCTTTCTCTTCTGAACGTCCACCCCGATATGCCGGGCCTTTTCCTCTCCGAAGCTCATAGCATTCAGCTCTTTGCTGTTCACTAACAGAAGAACCGCACCTATCACAAAGAAAGGAAGGATAATGTTAATATACGCCCAGCCTCTCATCGACACACTTCCAAGAAGCCAGCCGATGATCTGTCTCAGCTCCTCACCAGTCAGAGCAATCATCAGAGAGATGAGGGCTCCAAGAAAAGAACTGAAGATGATGCCTGTTAAAATAATCGTTTCCACTTTCATGGATCTTTCAATATTTCTCGCAAAAAACAAAACCGCAAAAATAGTTAAAAAGGCAAATAAGATGCTGAATAAAGGCAGCGTAAACATTCCTGCAAACGGAATGGATAAGCCAAAGAACAAGGTTAAAACTGCACCAAGCGAAGCCCCGGAAGATACCCCGATTGTATAGGGATCTGCCAGCGGATTTCTTAATAAGCCTTGAAAGGCAGCTCCTGCAATAGCAAGAGATGCCCCAACCAAGCCTGCCAGCAATACGCGCGGAAGCCTGATATTCATAATGATATTTGCATGCATGCTATCTGTGTTTTCCAATGAAACAAAGGGAAAAATCTCAGCGCTTATTACTCTGATGATCGTCATGGGGTGAATGGACACGGTTCCGATCGAGATCCCCATCAGCATGGCACAAAGCAGGAAAGCTAGTGCTGATATATAAGCCAGTAATTTATTATTTAAATACGTCCGGATATACTGCTTTTGCAAGTTCCTCGACTCCTTCAATAATACGAGGGCCAGAGCGGGTTACCATATCGGAATCAACATCGGCAACCTGCTTATTTTTCACTGCGGTTATATCCTGCCAGCCATCGCGGCTTAAGACATTGCCGACAGCATCTTCAGTGTAATAGCCATGAGTTGTGATGATCACATCCGGATTCCGTTCGATAATCGCTTCCGGATCCATCTTCGGCCATCCTTCTTCCGTAATGATATTTTCTGTGTTGATGGCACTCAGCATTTCGTCCATAAACGTCTCAGTCCCTGCTGCATAGATTTCCGGAGCAGGTGAAACTTCAACCATTACCGATTTGCGGTCCTCTTCTTTTATCCCATTAGCTTTTGTTTTGATTTCCTCAAGCTGGCGCTTCATGTCTGAAACAAGAGTTTCTGCTTTTTCCTTCTCTCCCGCTGCGGTCCCAATCATTTCAATGGATTCAAATACCTGATCAAAGCTCTTCGCGTCATTGACAACAAGGACGGTTACACCTGCATCCCTTAATTGCTGAAGACCTGCTTCCGAATTTTGTGCACTTGAAGCGTGGGCAAGGACAAGGTCGGGATTTAAGGAGATCACTTTCTCTACATTAAATTCCAATCCTCCGATCTTTTCCTTTTCTGCGGCTTCCGGCGGGTAGTTATCAAAATCGGAGACCCCGACCACTTCTTCTCCCAGCCCTAATTCGAATGCTATTTCAGTGTTGCTTGGAATCACGGAAACGATTCTTTCGGGCTTGGCTTCAATGACCACTTCATTATCCAGCGCGTCATTTATCGTTACAGGAAATGCAGCACTCTGCCCTTCCTCAACCTTTTTCTCTTCTTTTGGCTGTTCAGTACTATCGCCGCAGCCTGCAAGCACTCCTGCAGCAAGCAGCATAGTTAATAAAAATACATAAAACTTTTTCATTCTCAGCAATCCTCCTATAACTTTCGACAAAATTCGGGTGGTGCCTGTCACCAAAAATAAAAAAAACATCCCCTCGAATGGCAAGGAGATGTTGGTATGGTCATTTACAAAAAATTGCAGAATAGATGGCCGGACCAAACACCTCCCTATCCTCGTAGGTTTATGGGTGCTTAAGAATCAGGCAGGTCTCCTGGCTCATGGTCAATGCGTTCTGCTCCTTCCCATACTTGTGTGTACAGTGGATTTGCAGACAGCTACCATTTACAGTGGCGGGACCGCGCTGGAATTTCACCAGCTTCCCTATTAAGTCTTCAAAAGAGCTTGCTTTAAAGCCCTTTTGAGAAGACACCTGTTCTATTGCGGATATAAAATTTTCTATTTCTGATTATACACCATCCCGCAGAAAAGTAATAGAAAATTGCGGAATGTTGTAAAAAAGTTCAGAATTCTAACGAGAGTATATTTTCCATTCTTTTGTCTTCTTATCGAACACAATCTTTGCCTCACATGGCTCTTTTACTATGGCTTCGTACTCATCATACATATCATCCATATTAGCAAAATCACCAATAATCCAAATTGGAATCTCGATCCTGACCCGATTCTGTTCGATATCCTTAATGGAAAGGACCGCTCCTTCTTTCATGAGGGGCTTTAATGAAAGCAGGACATCTCTGGTAATAGGAGGATACGTCTTTTTCTTCTTAATGCCAAGGAGCGTTTTTTCTACCTTCATCTGTCCCATTTTCCCGGGATCACTTCCCCAAGCATACGGTAAAAATCGTTCAGATCGCGATAATAAGTGCGGTTAAACCAGCCATCGTCATGGGCAAGGTACACATACCGGTTGCTCAGATAATTGTAAAATGGCAGCTTAAGATGCTCTTTAATATGGCCGAGATAAAGAAGCTCCGCAATTGTCTGGCCCGGAAGCTCATTCACCGCTTCCTCTTCCTCGAAGTCAATCCAGCAAAAATCGCCATAGCCGTATACATCATCCTCAACCAGCCTGCCCAGCTTGTCCCTTGACACATAATCGAACATCGTGTGGCTATTAAAGTCCCCATGTTCATAACGGTGCTTTAACAGCAGTAAATTATTAATAGAATCTGAAAGAGTCTGGGCAAACTCTGCAAACTCAATTCCATATGTCATTACATACTGATCCTGTTCATTAAGATGGATGTAGATGAGATCACGAATAGTTTGATTCCTTCTTTTCAATGACGAAACCTCCGAACCGTAGCCAAATTGATAAAAAGACAGCTTCTTATGAAACTGCCTGCCAAACTTCCAGTATTTTATCCTCTTATTGTAGCAAAAATATCTGAAAATATCTTTGCAGATGAGAAAAAATTTTTAATCCGTTTTTTTGAAAATACAGGAAACCATCATGGTAATTTATTCGTCTAACTAATGAAATCCCTTTCTCGATTGTAAGGTTAATTTTTCTTTGGTAGGATAAAAATGTAAAAAGGTAAAGAAACCAGGTGTATATAATGAACCAGAATAATAGATTCTCAGACCGATTTGATTGGACGTTATGCTTTCTCCTGCTGCTGTTTTTTCTCATCAGCTGCATTGCGATATACAGCGGACAATCTTCCAATCAATATGAAGGGAATTTTGTTATATCACAAATTAAAAATTATATTGTTGGTGCTGTCATTGTAGGGATTGTCATGTATTTTGACAGCGAGCAAATCCGGAGACTCACATGGCTGCTGTACGGTTTAGGCATCCTATTGCTTGTCGGGCTATTCATTGCACCGGAAAGTATTGCACCAGAACGCAAAGGGGCTACATTGTGGTATATCATTCCCGGACTCGGTTCAGTGCAGCCTTCAGAATTCGTAAAGGTGTTCCTTATTATCGCTCTCAGCAAAATCATCGCTGACCACCATCTTAAGTTTCAGGCTAAGACAGCCGGCACGGACTTTTTTCTCCTAATCAAACTAGGAGCAGTCACATTGCCTCCATTAGGATTGATTATTATCGAAGACCTGGGTACCGCCCTTGTCATCATCGCGATATTAGCAGGAATCATCCTGGTATCCGGAATCACCTGGAAAATCCTTGTTCCGATTTATGGAATCCTCGGTGCTTTAGCAGGAACCGTTCTATACCTGGTGATCATAGCACCGGAGATTTTAGAGAAATACCTTGGGATTGACCCCTATCAGTTCAGCAGGATTTATTCCTGGCTTGACCCGGTCAATCACAAGCAGGGGGCCGGAATGCAGCTGTATAATTCCATGCTCGCTATCGGCTCGGGTTTGATTTCCGGTAAAGGCTTTACCGACAGGCAGGTATATGTGCCTGATGCCCACACTGATTTTATCTTCAGCGTCATTGGCGAGGAATATGGCTTCTTCGGCGCCAGTGTAGTAATCAGCCTTTTCTTTCTGCTTATCTATCACTTAACGAAAACAGGCCTTGAGACGACTGACCCTTTTAATACCTATATTTGCGTCGGGGTCATCAGCATGATCACCTTCCATGTATTCCAAAATATCGGAATGACTATTCAGGTCCTGCCAATCACCGGCATTCCGCTTCCGTTTATAAGCTACGGCGGAAGCTCACTTATGGGAAACATGATGGCCATGGGACTGATATTCAGCATTCGCTACCATCACAAAAACTATATGTTTTCAACTGATTCAAATTATGTTGCAAAATAATTCCAACCGCGTATAATAACAGTAATATATTTAGTGTCTATGATGAAGAGAGTAGCAAAGGGTTCTTTCCTAAAAGCGAGACAGGGCCGGTGCAAGCCTGTCGGAAATCCTTTTTGTGAAGCGCACTTCGGAGATGCACAGCTGAAAGTAAAATAGGCTGTGCCGGGTAAGGAGTCCCGTTATCAAACCCCTTAAGGAATGTGTTCAAATAAATTGAAACGTCCTTTCGCAAGAGGTCCTTTGGACAATCAGAGTGGTACCGCGGGAAGATTTCAGCTCGTCTCTATTTTATATAGAGGCGGGCTTTTTTATTTTCAGGGAGGTGTGTTTAAAATGATTAATTTCAAAGCGATATTCGCAGATCAGCTGGCATCTGTGCTGAATGGGCAGCTTTCTGAGGAAGCCATTTCAGACTTAATCGAAACGCCAAAGAATCCGGCACATGGCGATCTTGCTTTTCCCTGTTTTACACTGGCAAAAGCATTCAGGAAATCACCTGCCTCCATTGCTGAAGAGGCTGCTTTCCAGATAAAAGGACCGTACATTGAAAGAGCGGAAGCTGCCGGGCCCTACATTAATATCTTTTTTTCCAAAGATGCTGCAAGTGCAGTCATACTGGAAAAAATCCTGAAGGATGGAAAAGAATTTGGACTGCTGAAGGATGGTGCAGGCAAAACAGCCGTGCTTGATTTCTCTTCACCCAACATCGCCAAGCCCTTTTCCATGGGTCATCTGCGGTCAACCGTCATTGGAAATGCCCTCGGAAACCTGGCCGGAAAATGCGGTTATACCGCTGTCAGAATCAACCACTTAGGCGATTGGGGCACACAATTCGGCAAGCTGATCACCGCTTATAAAAAGTGGGGCAATCCGGATAAGGTGAAGGAGCATCCGATCAGGGAGCTGCTCAGCCTTTATATACGGTTCCATGAAGAAGCAGAGCCTGATCCATCCCTTGAAGATGAGGCACGTTCCTGGTTCAAAGAGCTTGAAAACGGTAATAAAGAAGCACAGGACCTCTGGAATTGGTTTAGAGATGAATCATTGAAGGAATTCCAGCGGGTTTATGACAGGCTTGGCATTCATTTCGATTCATACAATGGCGAAGCTTTTTATAACGATAAAATGAAACCCGTCATAGAGGAGCTGATGGCAAAAGATCTGCTGGCTGAATCAGATGGTGCGGAGGTCGTTGAGCTTCCTGATGAAGACCTGCCTCCCTGCCTGATCAAAAAATCCGACGGAGCGACTCTTTATGCAACACGGGATCTGGCTGCAGCTTTTTACAGAAGAGAAAATTATCAATTTGATCACTCCCTATATATTGTCGGCCAGGAACAAAGCATCCATTTCAGGCAGGTCAAAAGCGTGATCAAAAAGATGGGCTATGAGTGGGCAGACAGTATGACACATGTCCCGTTCGGTCTCTACTTAAAAGACGGAAAAAAGATGTCTACCAGAAAAGGAAGAGTCATCCTTCTGGAGGAGGTCCTGGATGAAGCAGTTCTTCTTGCAAAAGGCAATATCGAGGCTAAAAATCCCGGTCTGGAAAATAAAAATGAAGTCGCTGATGCAGTTGGCATCGGAGCCATTTTGTTCCATGATCTGAAAAATGACCGCATGAACAATATTGAATTTTCCCTTGAAGATATGCTGACATTTGAAGGAGAAACAGGTCCCTATCTGCAATATACCAATGCCCGGGCCTATTCCCTGCTCCGCAAGGCAGATGATATACCATCTGCTGCAAATGGGCTATCCGATTCTTACAGCTGGGAAATTATTAAGCTGCTCTATCAATATCCTGAGAAAATCAGACAATCTTATCGGCAACTTTCCCCTTCCGTTCTCGCTAAATATCTGATGGATGTGGCCCAGGCCTTCAATAAATATTACGGGCAGGTAAGAATCCTGGAGAAGGATGCCGGCATCCAGGCAAGACTTGCCCTCGTCAAAGCAGTCGCCATTGTTCTTACAGATGGCATGCAGACACTCGGCATGAAGGTACTGCGCCAAATGTAAAAGGAGAAGCCGTTATGGCCTCTCCCTTTTTGCCTTTGTCCGGGCTTTTGCTTTCTGCATTTTCACAAGACTTCTTACCAGAAATCCGCCGACAAAAATGGCCATCAGCACTAAACCGGTATAATTCAAATGCATTAATTTCAGTATCACACTTGCGACTGTCGCCATATATAAGGCTCCGAGCATATACGTGATCTCTTCGTTCTCAAAATAAGAGGTAAGTTTCGCACCAAACTGTGAGCCAATGAGGCCTCCTCCTACGAGTGAAAGGCCAATCCAATAATCAATGCTGACAGTGGAAACGTAGGACAGGAAGCCTGCGGATACGATTAACATGACAGCAAACAAGCTGGTCCCTACCGCATTTTTCGGCATCATCCCTAAATAGGCGACCGATAAAGGCACCATAATAAAACCGCCGCCAACCCCTAATGTAGTAGAAACAAATCCTGCAAAAAATCCAATCAGCACCATCTTCACAATGGAAGGCGAATGGTCAGAAGAGTGAACAGCATGGGCTGACTTTTCTCTTCTTTTCAGCATGCTCAAAGCAAAATAAGACAGCAATATGATATAAAAAGCAGGCACGGCCCACGTGTCCCAGCCTTTATTCTCAAGAAAAAGAACAAATGGATGGGCGGCCTGAGTAGCTGCCATTCCGCTTAATCCAAGTATCAGCCCCTGCTTAAGCCTTATATTTTTCAGCCTGATATGAGCGGAGATGCCTGAAAGGGACGTTCCAATCGAAAACAGCAAACTTGTGGTGATCGCTTCCACTGGAGAAAAACCAAAAAGCATAAGCGTTGGAGTAAGAATGAATCCCCCGCCTACCCCAAAAAAACCGGAGAGCACACTAATAAGTGCCCCGAGAGTAATAAAGAAAACATATTCCATTTATATTCCTCACTAACTATCACTGCTATTAATAGGTACTATATCACTTTACCATAATTGACAACGGTTATACTGTTGTTCCCTTATTTATAATAATTATAAATAAGTATTGATTATAAATTAATATTTGTTATAATTAGTATATAAATAACTTAGGGGGAATTACGATGGAAAAATTACATGAGGCATTAAACGTACAAATTGCTGACTGGAGTGTCCTTTATACGAAATTGCATCGCTACCACTGGTTTGTAAAAGGCCCTCTTTTCTTTACCCTTCATGAAAAGTTCGAAGAATTATATAGTGAAGCGGCGGAAGTTGTGGATGAGGCAGCGGAACGCCTGCTTGCAATCGGCGGCACACCGGCAGCAAGCTTGACGGAATTCCTAAGCATTACGACTCTTGAAGAATCTAATGGGGAACACAAAGCAGAAGACATGGTTGCTGCTCTTGCTTCCGATTATAAGCATATAAAAGAGCAATTACATTCTTTAGCCCAGCTTGCCGAGGAGCAGGAAGATCACGTGACAAACGACTTTGCCATCGGGCTAATGGAAAAATTGGATACGCATATTTGGATGCTGCAAGCCTACTTAGGAGAATAATCGATTTTGGCAAGAGAGTCAGTGAGAATGGTCACTGGCTCTTATTTTTGTACTAAAAAAAACTTTGCCATTTATGCTCTCTGAGGTGTTATGATTGACCTGATTGCTTCATTTTATTTTCGGAAAGGAGTATCCATAATGGCAAACTTAAAGTATTCATTCTTTATTTTTCTGGGCGCATGCAGTTATGGCATTCTGGCATCCATTGTTAAGCTCGGACTCCAGGCCGGCCACTCTGTTCCCGAACTGACCGGAAGCCAGTATTTAATTGGGCTCCTTTTATTATTGCTTTCTTTCCCATTTATCAAAAGAACGAAAATCACCATTAAACAAGCGGCAGCTTTGTTATTGACCGGCGCCTCCTTAAGCTTAACGGGCATTCTGTATGGAATGAGCCTTGACCGGAACCCGGCCTCCATCGCTGTTGTCCTTTTATTTCAGTTCACCTGGATTGGAATTCTTTTTGAAGCACTGTATGAAAGAAAGATGCCCAGCAAAGCCAAAATCATTTCTTCGATTCTGCTCATAATAGGAACAGTATTTGCAAGCAACCTGATTAATTCCGGCTCACATACTATTCAAGCGGATGGCCTGATTTATGGCTTATTATCTGCGGTTACTTTTGCCGTGTTCATTTTTGCAAGCGGCAAGGCAGGCAAAGGAATTCCAACCATCCAGAGGAGCATCTTCATCACATTTGGCGGACTTCTTCTGGTTGCAGCTGTTTCAGGTCCCGTCTTAATAGGCGGCGGCATTCAGCTTGGGGGCCTATGGAAATTCGGTCTCTTGATGGCATTGTTCGGCGCTATTTTCCCTATTGTATTCTTTGCCATCGGGTCACCCCACTTAGATTCAGGGCTTGCCACGATTGTAGGCTCTGCCGAACTTCCGGCCGCTGTTGCTGCCGCTATGCTGATTTTAGGGGAAAGGATATCAGAAGCACAGACTTTCGGGATTGTGCTGATCCTGATCGGAATCAGCATACCTCAGTTTTCATTTAAAAAAGCGGCAAAGAATCGTTTGAGCACGTAGGATTTTTTATGACGGGATTCGCTTGGCGCCTGCTGTGCCGCGATCAGCTTGATGATAGAGGCTTTGGAAGTCATTCCAGAGCCTTTTTTCTTTGAAGGCTGGTGTTTTGCGGGGCTTTTTTGCTGGTGTAGCTGGGTTCTGACTCTGGCTTGGTCTTTTCTCCCTTTTGTGTCGGAAGTTGAACCAGGTTCTGACTCTAGCCTGCTCTTTTCTCCTTTTTGTGTCGGAAGTTGAACCAGGTTCTGACTCTAGCCTGCTCTTTTCTCCTTTTTGTGTCCGAAGTTGGCCCGGGTTCTGACTCTAGCCTGCTCTTTTCTCCTTTCTGTGTCCGAAGTTGAACCGGGTTCTGACTCTAGCTAGCTCTTTTCTCCTTTCTGTGTCCGAAGTTGAACCAGGTTCTGACTCTGGCCTGCTCTTTTCTCCTTTTTGTGTCCGAAGTTGGACCGGGTTCTGACTCTAACTGGCTCTTTTCTCCTTTCTGTGTCCGAAGTTGGCCAGGGTTTTGACTCTGGCGCTCCTCTTTCTGCTTTCTCTGTCCGAAGCTGAATCATACTTTTTATTTTCCAGGCGTTTTCTCTTCACAAAATCAAACAACTTCAGTAAACTATTAATACCAATAAAACCAATGAGAAAGGTCGGAAAATAAATGGCGAATACACCAATTTCGATTCCCCGTCCGCTCGTAAGAACCAATCAATGGTCAATTGTATTAAGTGTTTTAGCTTCTTGGTTTACCGGAGAAGCCTGGATACTCGCACTTCCGCTGCTCGCAGGTGCAATGGGCCTATTATTCGGCTACAATCCGATTATGCGTACAGCACGACATTTTCTTAGAAAGAGTCCTTCTGAGTACATCCCCGAAGACTGGGAGCAGCAGCAATTTAATCAGGTGATTGCTGTTGCCTGCCTGGCGCTTGGGCTGATCAGCTTTCTGCTGGGCTGGACAGCTGCAGGGTATATTTTTACAGGGATGGTCGCTCTTTCAGCGTTTATTGCCATTCTGGGATTTTGCATCGGCTGTTTTATCCGCTTTCAGCTTAACCAGTATAAGTACCGAAATTCGTAAGGCAGCCATCACGGCTGCCTTTTTCGTTTCCTTATTCACCCAGCTAGTTTCAAAGGACTTTTTAAGGGGTACATATTTCATAAGTAAAATATTCCGAGGTGAAAAAATGAAAACTGCCAGTAAGTTTCTTTTAACAAAAGAAGATATGACTAACCCCGATATTGTGCCTGAGTGGGTTATTCAAGAATATAAAACATTTCATGATACAGTTACAGATAAAACCTTCCCGTGCTATTTTGGCATGACTGCAGAAATGCGCGGTGAATTGAGATATGCCTATATTACAAAGGATGACTGGTCTAATCTGCCGGAGGCTCTTGAATCCTTTATCGAGCTCTTTGATGCACCAAAGCTTATTCGTCATGGCCTGTTTGTATTTGTGGAGCCTGAAAAAGATGAAAAGCCGCTTGAACATTACAGAGAAAATTTCTGGAATATCCTTCAGTATTTGCATAAGGTTGATACAAAGCCATGGCCGAAGGATTATCCGACAGATCCGGACCATCATTTATGGGCGTTTTCTTTTGCGGAGGAGCCATTCTTTGTGTTTGGCAATGCGCCTGCATACAAGCAGAGAAAGACGAGGGATTTAGGCAACAGTCTTGTGCTTGGATTCCAGCCGCGCCGTATTTTTGAAGGTCTGGAAGGCACCTCTAAAGGCGGCGTCATGTCGAGGGAAAAAGTAAGGGAGCGGGTTGAAAAATGGGATGGCCTCCCTACCCATCCAAACATCAGCCACTATGGCGATCCCGAACACCGTGAGTGGAAGCAATACTTCATCGGTGATGACGTTAAGCCAATCGAAGGGAAATGCCCTTTTCATCATAAATAATCAGGAAGTTCAGTGAAAAAACTGCATAAATAAACAAGGAACCGTTCTCAGTGAGCGGCTCCTTATTTATGTGTCATATATTGATTAATGCGGCTGCCGATTGCGGACAATACTTCTTTGCCGGCTGCCTGATTTTGGAGCCTGTCCACAAGTACTGCAGCGCAGACTGCTTTTCCTTTATGCGTAAATATCGCGCAATCATGTTCTATGCCGGGAAGTTCGCCTGTTTTACCCGCAACCGTGACTTTTTCCTCGTCTATCGTGTTGGCAAGTTTGTTTTTAAACTGCTGGTTTTCCAATATATACAGAGCTTTTTCAGTATACTTCCCTGATAAAAGCTTTTGCTCTGCCAATGCCTTTATGCCATACAGCATATCCCTGGCAGTCGTGGTGTTGTCTATGCCGTTTTTCAGTGCTTCAAAATCCATCATCTTTCTGTTTAATGATGTGTGATTAAACCCCAAATTTTTGAAAAGCTGATTGATTTTTTCTATTCCGAGCAGCTCAATGATAAGATTAGTCGCTGTATTATCAGACACAATGATCATAAGGGTCATTAGGTCTGTCACCTTGATCTTCAAATCTCTGGCCATAGCTTGCAATACACCTGATCCGCCAACACGGGCAGAAACAGTAACTTCCAATTCCTCCTCAAGCTGCAGCATCCCTTTCTCCGCCTGTGAAAGTCCTGCAAGTAAAATCGGCACCTTTATTAAGCTGGCTGAAGAGAAAACGGCATCGGCATCTTTTTCAATGACACCATCCCCGGTATGGATACATACAGCAACGCGGCCTTCACAGCTGCTGGCCAATGTAAGAATTTCCGCTTTAAGTGTATGAAAATCCATTTTATTTCGCAGCCGCCACTTGGGGACGGTTATTGTCGCCCGTTACTTTTTCATTATATAAATGGCAGGCTACAAAGTGATCCTTCTCAATCTCCTGCCACTCAGGCTTCATGGAAGCACAAGCCTCCATCGCATAAGGACAGCGTGTGCGGAATACGCAGCCGCTTGGCGGATTCATTGGACTTGGGAGCTCCCCTTCCAGAATGATTCTTTCCCGGTTATCCTCGATATCAGGGTCAGGGATGGGAATCGCCGACAGCAGGGCCTGTGTATATGGGTGAAGCGGATTTTTATATAAGTTTTCGCTTGTGGTTAATTCCACTAGATGGCCTAAGTACATAACGCCGATTCTGTCGCTGATATGCTTAACCATTGAGAGATCATGGGCGATAAATAAGTAGGTCAGCCCTTTTTTCTCCTGGAGACCCTTAAGCAGGTTCACCACCTGGGCTTGTACCGATACATCGAGTGCTGAGATTGGCTCGTCAGCAATAATGAATTCCGGATCCAGCGCCAAAGCACGGGCAATTCCAATTCTTTGCCTCTGCCCGCCGCTGAATTCATGCGGATAACGGTTAGCATGGTCGCGGTTAAGACCTACATCCTCCAGAAGCTGATAGACCCGCTCGAGACGCTCCCTCTTATTCGGATATAACCCATGAACCTCCATGGGCTCGGAAATAATCTCCTGTACGGTAGAACGCGGATTCAAGGAGGCATACGGATCCTGAAAAATCATCTGCATTCTCCTGTGAAAAGCAAACCTCTCTTTTTCAGTCATGTTATGGACATTTTTCCCGTCATAAAGGACTTCCCCTTCTGTACGGTTATATAAGCCAATGATGGTACGCCCTGCGGTTGATTTTCCGCAGCCGGATTCGCCGACAATCCCGAAAGTTTCTCCCTGTTTGATATGAAAGGAGACATCATCAACAGCCTTCAGGGTTTGTCCTTTTCCCATTGAAAAATGTTTTTTCAGATTGTTGACCTGTAAAAGTGCTTTTTTTGCCATGTTTATTCCCCCGTCTCTTGCCAGTAACGTCTAGCTGCACATAGTTCCTTTTCATAGATGGTATCTTTCAAGTCGATAATTTCGATGTTTTTACCGGTATTTGGAGAATGAAGCAGCTTTCCATCACCATAATAGATGCCTACATGATGGAGTTTGCCTTTTCCTTCTTCATAAGCAAAAAATAATAGATCCCCTGGTTCAATGGCATCCAGTTCGACCGGTTTCCCTGCTTCCGCCTGATCGTGGGCATCACGTGGAATGATCACTCCATTTGCTTTGCACATCGAATAGCTGAACCCTGAACAGTCATATCCATAGCTGCTCATGCCGCCCCAAAGATAGGGAAGGCCTATAAATTGTTCTCCCGCAGCAATGATGTCTCTTCCGCTGCCTTTCCGTATAGCCTCGATTGATTCAAAGACCTTTACGTCAGCAGATTTTAAGAATCCTTCTCCTTCAGGTGTCTGAACCTGGATCCAATCGGCTTCTTCTTGTAAGACTGGAAGTACGGTTTGATAGCTTAGAACAAGTCCCGGCTCTCTGTCAGTCGAATAGAGAGTTGCTTTTTTGTTCTGGATGACAGCAGCTTTTTCACTACTAAGCTTCCAATCTTCATTTTGAGTCAGCTGGGCCTTTGGCAACCAGCCAGGGTACCCTCTTTCATCCTTTGAGGAAGGCTGGCTCGGGACAACAACTTGTACCCATCCATCTCTCTCCTCCAATATATTCACTTCTTCTCCGTACAAAAGTTGTGATTGCACAAGATTCCCGTCGCAAAGCTCCAGCCGGGGCTCATAGGTGAGCTTTTCAAGCCAGGCATCCAGATTAACCGGGTTAGTGATGGCTTCAGTGTCCATTTCTCTTGATGAATCGCTAGCTGTCCACAAGGTCGCAGCCGGAACCGAAACCAGCCATTTCTGCTTAATTGCCAAACCGAATTCCTCCTCTTTAAAAATTCTCAGGATGTCAATTCCTGCTTGTTTACTGCTAATGATACATTTCTGATACCAAGGCCAGGTTCAGATGGCAGGGTAATTTTGCGGCCGGAATAGCGGATTCCGCCTTCCACAATTTCTTTTGCCATCATCAAGGGGGCGTCAAAATCAAAACGGGTTATATTCTTTTTGCTGGCTGCAAAATGGGCTGCGGCCGTAATGCCGATCTTGGTTTCAATCATGCTGCCTACCATGCATTCCATCCCGCATACTTCAGCGAGCTGATTAATGATCTGCGCCTGATAAATGCCCCCTGATTTCATCAGTTTGATATTAATCAGGTCAGCACTTCGCGTTTTAATGACATCAAATGCCTGCTTCGGTGTAAAAACACTCTCATCTGCCATAATCGGTGTATCCACCGCGTCGGTAACCTGTTTAAGCCCCTCTATATCCCAAGCCTTTACCGGCTGTTCGACAAGCTCAATGTTCAAGTCCAGTGCTTCCATTTTCCGGATGGCATAAATAGCATCCTTTGGTTTCCAGCCCTGATTGGCATCCAGGCGGATTTTAATTTTCGATCCTACCCGGTTACGGATTTCCCGTATTCTCTCTATATCTGTTAAAATATCATCCTTTCCTACCTTTACCTTAAGGACATCGAAGCCTTGCTGAACATAGGAAACCGCATCTTCTCCCATTTCTTCCGGACCATTGACGCTTACTGTATAATCCGTTTCCACCTCATTTTTATGTCCGCCTAAAAATTGGTAAAGAGGCAGTTTGCATTGCTGTGCAAGACAATCGTATAAGGCCATATCCACCGCTGCCTTTGCACTCGAATTTCCTATTAATGCGGACTGAATCCCCTGGAAGATCTCCTCATAGTTTAGAAGACTCTTATTGATCAGCATTGGCTTTAATACATGATGAATGGCTGACTCTATGCTTGACAGGCTGTCCCCGGTGATCACCACAGTGGGAGGTGCTTCTCCCCACCCGGCTATCCCGTTATCGCATGTTACTTTTACAACAAGTGTTTCAGCTGTCTCAACAGTTCTCAAAGCTGTTTCAAATGGTTTTTTCAGTGGTACCGCAGCTCTAAATGTTTCGATCGTGTTTATTTTCATCTATACCACCCTTTTACTTAACTCCGCTTTCGATTTTCAGCTTTTTACCGGCTGCATCCAATTCTGCCCTTACACCTAATGGCACAGAAATATGCGGAGAGCAATGGCCGATATGAAAGCCTTTTACAGCAGGCTTATTCACCCTTTTAATATATGTGTCCAGAACTTCATCCAGTTCCAGGGAAAGTTCTCTTTCCGGAACGCAATTATTAAAGTCCCCAATGATAAAGCCGGCCGCATCCGAAAGCTTCCCTGCCATATGGAGCTGGTTCAGCATGCGGTCGACCGCACGGGGCTCTTCGTTGATGTCTTCAATAAGCACAAGTTTATCTTTTGTATCAATTTCATATGGGGTTCCGATTGTACTGGCCATAAGAGACAGGTTTCCGCCCGTTAAGACACCCGCGGCACTCCCGTTCACCATCGTCTCCAATTCTGAAATTCCTTCTGGATAGTCAAGCGTGACCGGCTCAAATAACTGGTTAAAATATTGCTTGGATAGCGGATCCGCATCCTCTTTGCCAATATCAGAGGCGAGCATCGGCCCATGGAAGGTGACCAATCCTGTCTCTTGGCGGATGGCGGTGTGCAGGAAGGTTATATCACTGTATCCCCAGAAAATTTTCGGGTTTTCTTTTATCAGATCATAGTCAATTTGGGACGCAATTCTCCCGGTTCCGTAGCCGCCGCCTGCACAAATGATCGCTTTGACTTCCTTATCCGCAAACATGTTATGTAAATCAGCCAGACGGTCTTCATCCTTCCCGGCCAGGTAACCATATTGGTCTGCCACATGCTCGCCCATCTTTACCTTTACACCAAGCTCTTCCAAAAAAGACAGGGATCGTTTCAGGTTCTCCTGATTGGGCGGGCTTGCCGGTGCTATAATTCCAATCGCATCACCTTTTTTCAGGCGCTGAGGTTTGATTGCCATGCTGTCACATCCTTTTCGTTTTATAGCATTATATGCTCCTTCAGCAAAAGCATTGTTTGGGAAATGAAATGATTGTCGAGGATATAAGCTAAAATTCGGGAAAATATATTATTTTTCGGGAAATAACTCGAAAAGCGGAGAGCGCCCGCTTATCGGCGACAAGCTTAAGACAAGCGCTGGCAGAAGGCGTTTTTTGCCTTCATAAGTGATTGGCTTAAGACCTCGAGCCGATGGCGCTCGGAGCTAGACAGTTATCAAAGTTCAAAGATTCTTATTCATCAAAAAGTATATTCTTCTGAAAAAAGGGATGTTCACACGAACACCCCTTTTCCTGTCACTTTCACATCAAGCCGAAGAAGTATTACTTCTTATCTGCCCATTTAAGCTCCAGATATCCAACCGGATGGCGGACAATTCCTGAAACAGCATCATTATAGAGATATACCTGGTTGTAGAAATGGATAGGGATAATCGGCATTTCTTCGAATAAGATTTTTTCCGCTTCATACATCAGTTCAAAGCGCTTTGCTTCGTCTGCTTCATTCTTAGCATCCTTGATCAGCTGATCGTACTTATCATTGCTCCAGCCAGTGCGGTTCATGGAATGTCCTGTCTGGAAGTTTTCAAGGAAGTTGATTGGGTCAGCATAGTCAGCAAGGAATGAGCTTCGGGATAATTGGAATTTAAGCGCTTTTTGTTCTTCAGCGAATACATTCCACTCCATATTGGCAAGCTTCACTTCAACGCCAAGGTTTTCCTTGAACATTTGCTGAAGAGCTTCAGCGATCTTCTTGTGAGAATCACTTGTGCTGTACGTTAAAGTAACTTCAGGAAGTGTTTCATAGCCTTCCTCTTCCATTCCTTTTTTAAGAAGGGACTTCGCTTCTTCTACATTCGTTTGGACAAGATCTCCTGCTGTTTCACGGAAATCCTTGCCATCAGCATCCTTAAATCCATAGGCTACAAATCCGTATGCTGGCTTTTCTCCATTCTTGGTTACAAAGTCAACGATTTGCTTCTGGTCCACTGCCATTGAGAAGGCTTTACGGATGTTTTCGTTCTGGAATGGCTCCATATTTACGTTAAATCGGTAGAAATAATCACCGGCCTGGTCTTCAACCTTTGCTTCACCCAATAGCTTTTCGCTCAGCTCAGATGGAACAGCCGATACATCAAGCTCTCCGGTTTGATACATTTGGTATTCAGTATTGGTATCATCAATGATCGCCCAATTAATTTTATCCAGTTTTACATTATCAGCATCCCAGTATTGATCGTTTTTCTCCATTACAAAGTGGCTGTCATGCTCCCACTCTGTCAGGTTGAAAGGACCGTTGCCCACAAAAGATTCTGCTTCAGCAAACCACTTCGGGTTTTCTGTTGCTACTTTTTCATTGATCGGGAAAAATGCAGGGTTAGTGATTACACTTAAGAAATAAGCCTGCGGACTAACTAAAGTGACTTCAAATTTTTTATCATCAACTGCTTTTACTTTTACATCATCAGCTGATCCTTCCCCGTTGTTATAAGCTTCTCCGCCTTCAATGAAGTAGCCGAGGAAAGCGGCTGAAGAACCTGTATCAGGATTTAAAAGGCGCTTCCAGGCAAATTCAAAATCACCTGCTGTTACAGGATCGCCATTTGACCATTTGGCATCTTCGCGGATATGGAATGTATAAGTCTTTCCATCTTCAGATACATCCCACTTTTCGGCAATGGCTGCTTCCGGCTCATGATTTTTTCCCAGACGTGTCAAACCTTCCATCAAGTTGTTCAGTGCGCTCCAGGAAACAGAGTCAAAGCCGATTGGAGGGTCAAACGAAGTCGGCTCCTGGCCATTGTTTAAATAAAGCACCTTTTCAGCACTTTCTTCTTTCTTGCCATCATCCTTGCCGTCTGTTTCTTTGCCTGCATCTTCATTTGCCGTACAGGCTGCCATAACGAATAGCAACACACCTGCAAGCAGCAGCGATAAAAACTTTTTCATTCTTTTTCCCCTCTTAAAATATATTTCTTTATCTACCAGATGCCTGTCTGACAGCTGATAGATTCATAACTTTCGCAGTGCCGTACCGGGTATGGCACTGCGAAAGGAAGTACTTACTTTACACCTGCATGCATTTTTTGTGCCCGCTCATCCTGGAGCCAGCAGTCCACATGATGATCCCGGCTTAAATGCG
Organism: Cytobacillus firmus; assembly: GCF_023612095.1. Taxonomy (GTDB): domain Bacteria; phylum Bacillota; class Bacilli; order Bacillales; family Cytobacillaceae; genus Cytobacillus. The sequence goes on from NZ_CP086235.1 coordinate 4,354,106, forward strand.
TTTTATAGGGATAAACCCGGTCACATACCTCCATTGCATATTCGCAGCGGGCAGCAAATGGGCATCCAGCCGGCGGAGCGAATAAATCCGGCGGCGATCCGCCTATGGGAATAAGATCGGCACCATCCAGGTCAAGACGCGGAACGGAATTCAGCAGGCCCTTCGTATAGGGATGCTGAGGATTATAGAAGATTTCCCTTCGTTCTCCGGCCTCCACTATTTTCCCTGCATACATGACAGCGATGCGGTCTGCTACTTGAGCGACAACCCCCAGGTCATGGGTAATAATTATGATAGATACTCCAGTTTTTTTCTGGATATCTTTAAATAAATCCAAAATTTGCGCTTGAATCGTTACATCCAGTGCTGTAGTCGGTTCATCGGCAATCAGCACTTCCGGCTCACAGACAAGGGCCATGGCAATCACGATCCGCTGCCTCATCCCTCCGCTGAATTGGTGCGGATAATGCTTCAATCTTTCGGATGGATTTGGTATTCCAACTAAATTCAGCATTTCCAGGGCCTTTTTACGGGCATCCTGCCTTGATACGGTTTTATGCTGCATAATTCCCTCTATAATTTGCTCCCCGATGGTAATCGTAGGGTTTAATGCAGTCATGGGATCCTGAAAGATCATCGAAATATCGGCACCGCGGATATCCCGCATTTCAGACTCTTTTAGTTTTGTCAGGTCCTTCCCTTTAAATAGGACAGAGCCATCTGCTATTCTCCCGGGAGGAGATGGAATCAGCCGCATGATGCTCTGGGACGTTACACTCTTTCCGCAGCCGGATTCACCAACAATCGCCAGGGTTTCCCCCTTGAAGAGATCAAATGATACACCCCTTACAGCCTGGACTTCCCCGCCATAAGTGGTAAATGTGACATGCAGGTCTTTTACTTCTAGTACTTTCTCCATGCTGCTACCTCCTTAACTTCGGATCGAGGGCATCCTGCAATCCGTCTCCAAGCACATTAAATGAAAACATGGTCAGGGAAATGAAAAAGGCAGGGAAGAACAGGCGCCACCAGTGACCTGATAGAATCGTAGACAGTCCATCATTGGCCATGGATCCCCAGCTGGCAAAAGGCGGCTGAATACCTAATCCCAGAAAGCTCAGGAACGCCTCTGCAAAGATGGCTGATGGCACTGTTAAAGTCATCTGGACAATGATAGGGCCCATCGTGTTCGGCAGCAGGTTTTTCTTTATAATCCTCGATGTTTTTGTTCCGAAAGTCTTTGATGCCAGTACAAATTCATAGTTCTTGATCTGCAGAACCTGTCCGCGGACAATCCGGGCCATCCCGACCCAGCCCGTTACGGAAAGGGCGAATATAATGGTGAACAAACCAGGTCCCATTACAACACTGATTAAAATAACAACCAGCAAATAAGGAAGTCCATAAAGAATTTCCACTACCCTCATCATGGCATTATCTGTTCTGCCGCCTTTATAGCCGGCAATACCGCCGTAAATGACTCCGATTGCAAAATCAATCATGGCTGCCACGATTCCAACGAATAAGGAGATCCTTGCTCCGTACCATGTTCTTGCAAAAACATCCCGGCCTAATTCATCTGTTCCAAACCAGTATTTTGAAGATGGCGGAAGATTCTGATTGGCCAATGACTGCTGGGATACATTATGCGGAGAAATCATCGGGCCGAATATGGCCATAAAGGCTAAGGCTATAAGAAAGAATAGCCCTGCCATCGCCAGTTTATTTTTCAAAAGCCGGCGCCATGCATCCTGCCAATAAGAAAGGCTTGGCCTTACAACTGCTTCCGCTGCATCCTCGTCTTTGGCCTTTGGCATAAACCAGTCATCCGGAATATCGGGTGCAAGGTTGCGGTTATCATGCTGTTTGCGCAGTTCCATTAGCTCGCCTCCTTTTTATGAAGCTTAATTCTTGGGTCCAGAACTCCGTATGCAATGTCCACGAGGAACAGCATTATAATCAAAATCGAGCTGTAGAAAACGGTGGTTCCCATAATGACGGGATAATCACGCGTATTGATGCTTTCTACGAAATACTTTCCCATTCCGGGAATGGCAAATATTTTTTCAATAACAAAGGTTCCTGTCAAAATGCTTGCAGCAAGCGACCCCAATACGGTTACAACAGGCAGAAGGGCATTTCTCAGTGCATGTTTAAAAACAATTTTCACCGGTGACAGGCCTTTAGCCTTGGCCGTCTTGATGTAATCCTGTGTCAGAACTTCCAGCATGCTTGAACGTGTCAGACGGGCGATAATCGCCATAGGACCGGTCGCAAGCGCCAGAGTCGGCAGAATCATATGCTTAGGGCTTGACCAGGTAGCCACCGGGAGGATTGCCAGGTTGACAGCAAGCTGCTGAATTAATAGTGTGGCAAGCACAAAGTTTGGCACTGATATTCCCAGAACTGCAATGGTCATCGCTAAATAATCAATAAAGCCATTGTGCCGGAGAGCTGCGATGATTCCGAGCGCAATCCCTGAGATAACAGCCACAATCAAAGTGACGATTCCCAGTTCAAACGACACCGGGAACCCCCGTCCCAGCATTTCATTCACCGTCTGTGAGGACTTTTTAATAGATGGTCCAAAGTCAAATGTTGCAACGGATTTCAAGTACATCCCATATTGGACATACAGCGGTTCGTCCAAATGATAGAATTTCTCCATATTCCGCTGGACCGCTTCGCTGGTGTTTCTTTCTTCATTAAAAGGCGATCCGGGTATGGAGTGCATTAAGAAAAACGTCAGAGTGATAATGAACCAAAGTGTGACGACCATTGCGATGAGGCGTTTTATTATGTATCCAGTCATTCATTAACACTTCCTAACAGAATGTAGTTCTCATGGCCAGCTCAGTCATCACGAGCATAGCCTGGTATGCTTCAAGAATATCTTTAGCCTGATAGCGGACAATGGTTGTATTTTCTTCTATCTCTGCACCAGGCATTAAAGCAGCCCACTCAGCCTGGCCATAGTTGGCAAATTCAATTCTCAACACAGGGTTTTCCGGCGGCACAAGCGGCTTGACAAGCTCCTTTTTGCTAAGTGCCTCTGCCGCTTTTTCTCTTAAAAGCAGGCCCGCTTTCGCAGGAGTAAGCGATTTCACAGCAGACCGTGATATCGTCTCTTTTACAACAGCTGTTGTCACATTCGGGATTAATTTCTCTGCTTCCAGTGCCGCCTGGTCATCTCCGGCCACCATTAGAACCGGCACGCCATGATAGCCAGCCACATAAGCATTGAAGCCCATTTCTCCAATGGCATGATCATTGATGTACATATTTCTTACACCGAAGATCATGGAGTGGGACATAACCCCTTTCATGGAAGCACGTGCATGATATCCAACAAACATGGCACCAGTAAAGCTTGAGTCCAGGCCCTGAACCATTGAATATGGCTTAACATCACCCGTAATCAGCTGTGTCTCCGGGTGCATTCTTTCAATTAGCAGGTTGTTCATTTTCGAGTGGCTGTCATTGACAATCACCTCACTGCAGCCTTCTTCAAAGGCAGCTGTCACCACATGGTTTGCCTCATCAGTCATAATTACCCTGCTGCGTTCATAATTGTGCTTTGATGATCCGACATGTGTATGATCAGCCAGACCCGTAATTCCTTCCATATCAACAGATAGATAAAGCTTCATTCAGAATCCTCCAAAATATTATATTATTATAGTTTTCTATATTGTAGATCATTTTGATATTTTCTGTAAATTAAATCAGCAATTTATTTACCTTTTAAATTGTTATTAGCCTATCAATGTTGCCCGTTGATTTCCGCTCCAGGATGCTCAGCAAACCGCGGGGCAGGCGGTGAGCCTCCTCAACGCTTCGCGTCTGCGGGATCTCACCTGTCCCGCTACTCCCGCTGGAGTCTCGCACCTTCCGCTACAATCAACTCAGTAATTAATATACTAAATACAAAAAATCCAGCTATCGGAGATGTTCTCTGATAGCTGGATTTCATCTGCGGAAAACAGAAAAAGCAGCTTTATTTATTCATGATTTGTGTATATTTTATATGGGCGTTTTTAAAGGCAACTATCAGGGCCTTTTGCGAGGAGCCGAAGTAGCGGCTTTCGATTTCTTCTGATACTTTGTCTGCTTCCAGTATGGATTTGCCGACAAATATCGATTTAATAAACAATGAGGTTAAATTTATGGTAGATGAACATTCTGCATCTACTATTTCATCTGTTTCTCTGTCGATCACAAGGCCGATAAAAAAGCCATTGTATTTTTGCATAATCGGATTGTTCAATGATGTTTTGCTGTCTCCGATGATATAGACGGTATTTTGTCTGTACATGAACTTGCCTCCTGCAGACCCGGATATTATATGAGGCGTTTATGAGGTTATCATAAACATTCATTATAATGCATGGCCCGTACCAAAATTGTAATACAACAGAAGCTGTATTACAATCACTTTTCAATACTTTTCTAAATATTTTATCAATTGAATCCATCCATTGCATGCAGGTTCAATTATTTTTGCCCTGCAAGTCTCAATGCATATTCCAGCAGGTCCTCCCCGCTCATGAGCTTGTCTCCCCCACCCTGTGCAAATTGAGGATTCCCGCCGCCTTTGCCGTTAATTTTCTTCAGAAGTTCTGCTGAAAGGCTCTTCATATCAGATTCAGAATCTGCTCCCCTGGCACAGACAAATTGGAGTTTTTCGGCTGTTTCATTGATTAGGATCACATCGGCCGTTTCAGATTGAGAGGCGATTAAGCGTGCCAGCTTCTGCAGCTCCTGGATGGATCTCCCCTCAAAGACCTTACTGAGGCACTTCTCCTTTCCGGCTGTGAACATTTCTTTTGCTTCATAGTCTAATAGGGCTTCCTTTGCTGCTTCCAGCTGCTTCTCCAGTTCCTTTCCATTTTCAATCAGGCGGCTGGCCGCTGAAGGCAGCTCCTGCTCTGGTGCATTTAGAAGATGACTCAGATTCCCGGTAATTTCATGTTTGGACTGAAGCTGCGTGAGAATCCGGCTGCCGCAGATGAACTGTACGCGGATTTTCTTTTTTTGGCGCTCCCAGTCCAATATTTTCACCCCGGCTACCTGGCCGGTTGAAGATGGGTGTGTTCCGCCGCATCCGTTATAATCAAATTCCGGAATGATTACAAGCCGGATATCTTCACTGACAGACAGCTGCTTGCGGAGCGGGAATTGGGAAGCTTCCTCTGCATTCACCCACCTGGCTTCAATCGGGCGATTCTCAAGAATGATGTCATTAGCCAGTCTCTCCGCTTCCTCTGCGTGCCAGGCAGGCAGTTCACTAATTTCCAAATCAATGGTTAAGGTTTCTTTGCCTAAATGAAAGCTGACGGTTTTATAGCCGTAAAGCTCTTCAAATGCAGCCGATAATATATGCTGGCCGGCATGCTGCTGCATATGGTCAAACCGTCTGCTCCAATCGATCTCTCCTGATACTCCCGAATAGGAAGAGTCCAATTCTTTTTCTAAATAATGACGGATTTCCCCCTCCACTTCTTCGACACCCGCCACTTTTAGGCCGTTAAGCGTCCCCTCATCATGAGGCTGTCCTCCGCCAGTTGGATAAAAGGCCGTTTCTTTCAGGACGGCATATATCCCCCTGTCGTCTGCTGCCTGATATACAAGTTCTGTTTCAAATGTTTTGATATATGGGTTTTCATAATAAAGTTTTTTCATAGAGAATCAACCTTCCTTGTGCCTTTTCTATTTTTAAAACTACCGATTATGCAGTTACAGGTCAAGCCAGCTATTAGTCAAGGGGAAATTAATAGTAATTTTATCCACTCGGTTTATGAGCGTAATGAAAAAGGTATGTACACCAATAGATAAGCAAAAATTATTAAGGAGATGATGAACATGGCAACAAACAAACATATTGTAGGTGCATACGATACAGAACAGGAAGCTATTCAAGCGGTTGAAAAGTTAAGAGCAGAAGGTTACCGTCCTGAAGATATTTCCGTAATCAGTAAAAATAAAGACGATGTGGATGCCGTTACAGAAGAAACAGGCACAAAAACGGAAGAAGGATTAGCTGCCGGAGCAGCTACTGGCGGTGTTCTGGGAGGATTAACAGGTCTTCTGGCGGGTGTAGGTGCATTGGCGATTCCTGGAATCGGACCAATTGTGGCTGCCGGACCAATTGCTGCTACATTAACAGGAGCCGCTGTTGGTGCAGGTGCCGGCGGTATTGCCGGAGCATTGATCGGCATGGGCATTCCAGAGGAAGAAGCACATCGCTATGAAGCAGATGTCAAATCAGGAAAAATCCTTGTGTTAGTCGATCCTGATGCGAAGTCTGCAGACTTTACTGATGGCTATACAAATACGGACCGTTCCATTGTAGATGGAGATAGAACAACGTACACAAGCACTGATCCTTTAAATCCAGGCGAGCTTGATCGCGGAACGAACGCTTTTAAGGATAACACCAGAAACAGCAGCGGTGTTTGGACAGATGAGAATCTGGATCTAAACCGACCGCTGAGCGGAAACCCTGAAGATCTGAGCACAAATGACCGCACGGTTTCGGCCTATAACGATGATGTCGATACCCGCAATCGAGATGCGTATGATTTTAACAATGTGAGGGAAAACCGCAATAACCCTTATAAAGGATAATGGAAAAAGAGCTATTCCCACCATGGGAGTAGCTCTTTTTTTGATATAGAGATTCACAGCAGTTAATCGTGAAGAAATTCCATATTTTTCATCTTTTTCCTCCTGGTTTTCAAAGCTATACTTAATTGTAATGAATGGAAAAATAGTAACTTAGCGGGGGGAAATGCTAGTGAGAAGAGTGTTGCCGGCACAAATTATTTCTCATAGTCAATTTGGTTACAGGAAAATACCATCAAGTGTCCGATGCGAGTGCCCTAAATGCAGTAAGCCTAGCCTTTTTACAATAAAGGCGAATTATAATCACACAAGCAAGTCAAGCATACTTTCCCATGGAAATTGTTCGGCCTGTAAAAAGGAATCCGTTTTTATCATGATACTCAATCAGGATGATCAATCAAGCGACGAGACGATTCTTTATATCTATGATCCTAATTCAGCGAAGGAGCTCCTTACTCAGCTGGAGAAAATAAAGGAAGTGCCGGGTGACCTGACACGCGCCTACCGATCAGCTTTAAATGTCAGCTATTCCAAAGATACGATTGCAACAGCTGTTATGTCCAAGCGGGTCCTTGAGAGTATCCTGAAAAATTTTCTTGGTGAAGAGGTCAAAGGGCAAAACCTTTCAAAGCAATTTGAACTGCTGCCAAAACATGTTGATTTAGCAAGGCCCCTGCAGTCTTTAAGCCAGCTGGCACAGCCAGGCAGCGCCTTTTACGAGATGCTTGATCTTGAAAAGGATATTGATCTGGATATGGCTTCCCTATTGATGGAGCTTTTAGAGAGTTTAATAGAGTACTTATTTGTCCTGCCAAATAAAATTGAAATGCTGCAGCAAAAACTAAATCAAAAACTTCACTGATCCCATATTTAACCCCCTTATCTTCACTGATTAAGGGGGTTCTTTTTTACTCTTAATTATTCAACTGTCTTCTGATCTGGTCTTCTGCCTGCTTTCGTATTTCATCCTCGGCGGCTTCTTTATTTGTGATGATATTTGTTTGATATTTTAAACCATCATAGTCAACTGTAACTGTAATTTCTTTCATTTTTCCTGATCCTTTCCTGATGTTTTACTATATAAATACCAACAAAAGGACGTTTTAAAACTTCTCTATGCCTGTTTGCTCTTCCAAAATACGGGCCAGCCTTTCTTTCATTTCCTCTTCCGTAACAACCAGACTGTGGCTGAACATTTTTGTTTTAAGGATGAGTTCGTAGCCTTCATTTACTTCCGGAGAATATCCATAGTATTTGTGGTCTAAATCTATTTTTTTGAACTGGAAGGATTTCAGGTTTTTCCATGGAACAAACCTGCTTCCGCTTATAAAGCCGTCCTCATAGACGGCAAAGACATTCAGAAGATCTTTGGCATTGATTAAAGGGATGAATAGAAGATAGAGATAGGTCCAGCTGAAATTCACAGTATATTTACCGAATATAAACATAGCGATTAGAAATACCAGCATGACAGCATACATAGTAAGCCCCAGCTTGTTCTTGGTGATAACAGGGCTTTCCGCTGTTTTTTGGGGGAATTTCCTTACTGCTCTCAGATCATTCTTATCAGTAGGAATAAGGGCAGTCTTCTTCATTTTAGTTAGAAGGATAATGTAGTGATAGCTGAAATAGATAACAATGAACAGAAATATGACCTCGAATAGCAGTTTCATCGCACCCGCCTCCTTAATCATCTTTACGATTCTCAATAGAAAAAGTTTCATCAATGAAAAAATATGATTGTGCAAACAAACTAATTTGAATATAATCTAATTAGATGTGTATCTAACCGTTTACTTTTGCTCGCAAATTAGATAACTATCTAATCAACTTTCGCTGAGGTGCGATAACATGACAAATTGGACTGTATGGAAGCAGGAGAAAAATTATCAAAAGCTCTTTTGGGCTGGCGTCATTAATGGAATTGGAAATCGATTTACACAGGTTGCTCTGCTTGCGCTGCTCTACCACGTAACCGGCTCCGGAGTCGCAATCGGACTTTTATTTGCCATTCGCATGGCACCTTTTTTCTTCATTGCTCCAATAGGGGGCATGCTCGCAGACCGCTTTTCAAAGAAAGCCATTCTGGTGACCGTGGACCTGCTGAGAGTTCCGGCGGTCCTCTGCCTTCTTTTCGTAAGGGAACCAGGCGATCTATGGATTGTTTATTTAAGCGCACTCCTGATCTCAATGGGCGAAGCCATCTATTCACCGGCGAGGATGTCTGCTATACCTGCCCTTGTAAAATCAGATAGGCTGATATATGTAAATGCGATAGAACAAATTATGATTGGTGCCGTCCTCATTATTGGATCAAGCACCGGCGGGATCCTCGCCTACTTTCTCGGAAACCATGCTGCTTTTATGATTAACGGCCTTACCTTTCTGTTATCAGCGTATCTGATCTCCAGGATGGTTTTTCCGTCAGTTTCTAAGGAACATAGAAGAAAACCGGGAACATCGGCAGACCTTTCACCAGGGAAACTGATTCTTGGCTCTTCCGCACTGATTGCCTTTTTTATAATGATGCTGACCATGCCGCTCGCCAATGGCATAGACAATATTCTGGTCAGTATATACGGACTGGAAGTTTTTGATATGGGTGAGCTGGGTGTGGGATTTATGTATGGCGCACTGGGGATTGGCCTTATTCTAAGCTCCTTTTTTTCTCATATGTTGAAGCGCGGCCTCCTGGCACTTGCGATCATTTTTATCGCTTTAGAAGGCGCCGGCCATGTTTTACTGAGTCTCGCGCCAAGCTTTTATGCAGCTCTTTTCACTGTCGTGCTGATCACCTTTGCGGGCGGAATCGGCAACATCTGCCTCGATACCGTGATGATGAAGTTCATACCCAGATCCAGACAGGGAACTTTTTTCGGTTTAATGGAGATGATCTCAAACCTTTCCCTGGCTGTCTCCATGGGTACAGCAGGATTTTTGCTTGAGATATTTGCTCCAAGGACCCTTAGCCTGATCATTGGCCTGGCCTATCTTATTTTCGCTGTTATATATGCACTTTTATTTGCAAGAGTCGATCTTGTAAAAGAAAAGAGAGCGTTTATCAGGGGGATTTAGTTGAATAAAGGGAAAAGCCCTGCAGGCATTCATCTATCCTGCAGGGCTTCCTTTTAGTTTTCTTCGATTTCTCTGCGGTTTTTCTTAAACATTTTCGATAATACTTCGTATACAATCGGCACAATGATCAGAGTCAATAGTGTCGAGCTTGCCAGACCGCCGATAACGGTAATCGCAAGACCTTTGGAGATAAGACCTCCACCTCCGCCGGATCCGATGGCCAGTGGAATTAATGCACCAATTGTCGCAATGGCTGTCATCAGGATAGGGCGAAGGCGGGTTGCTCCCGCTTCAAGCACGGCTTCCCTCATGACGAGACCGTCACGTTCCATATGGATGATCCGGTCTACCAGAACGATGGCATTGGTTACGACGATACCAATTAGCATCAGCATTCCCATCATGACCGATACAGAAATGGTTTCACCGGCAATTAATAAGCCAACAAACGAACCAATCACGGCAAATGGAAGGGAGAAGAGAATCGCAAATGGCGCCACTCCTTCACGGAATGTGACAACCAGAATAAAGTACACAATCGCGATCGCAGCAAGCATCGCAGCGCCCAGCTGTGTGAATGTCTCATTCATATCCGCCTGAACGCCGGCTACACCTACTGTTACCCCTTTCGGCAGATCCAATTTATCAATCGCTTCATCTGCTGCAGAAGTAGCCTTTGAGATGTCATCGCCTTTTACCTTGCCTGATACGGTTGCGTAGTACTCGCCTTTACTGCGGGCAAGCGTGTTATGTGTTGTACCCTCTTCCACTGTGACCAGTTCGGAAAGAGGCATCGTTGTACCCATTGCTGTCGGCACTTGAGTCTCCAGAATATCATCAATGGATTTCGGCTGTTCCGCCTGCTCCTGCTGGACGATGACTTCAAGGGTCTCACCCTCTTTTTCAATCGTTGTCAAAACATCCTTGGTGTTTGAAGGATTCAGCATCATGACAATTTGACCTGCTGTCAGACCGTACTGCAGCAGTTCATCCTGCTCCACATTGAAGGTATACTCAACAAAGGCATCTTCTGCACTTGAAGAAACATCCTCCAATTCTTTATTTTCCTTCAACACGTCTTCTACCATTTTGACAGCGTCATTCACTTTATCTAAATCTTCACTGTAGAATGTGTAGCTGACGTCATTGGTTGAACCGGACATAGAGGTGAAGCTCTGGCTCTTCCACTCACCAGATTGTCCGATATTAAACACATAATCTTCTATTTCTTCACGGACTTCAGGGAAATTATCCATTTCAGGGTCAAAGATCAGGTACATTAAAGCTCCGCCTGCACCTCCGCCCATCATGGCAGACATTTGGTCCGCTTCTTCGGTTACAGATATTTGAACGATGTCAATATCATCACGTTTAAGCATTTTTTCTTCTACTGCTTCAACGTTCTTTAATGTTTCTTCTTTCAGTTCTCCAGCCTCAGGTGTGTACGTTAAGTACATCACTTTTTCTTCTTCGCTGCCCATAAAGCTGAATCCGATCATTGGTGTCAGTGCTAAGCTTCCTGCCAGCAGGACAACGGCAATGATGGAAGTAATAATCTTATGATTAAGAGTCTTCTCAAGTATGCCTTTATACCAGTTTGACAGCTTCCCAGCTTCTTTGTGGCTGCCTTCCGTTTTCTCACTATATAATTTCTTTTTGAACAGGAAGTGAGATAATGCCGGAACAATGGTAATCGCAACAAGAAGTGAAGCACCCAGCGCGAAAGTCATGGTCAAAGCGAATGGAGTAAACAGCTCGCCGACCATTCCTCCGACAAAAATGAGCGGTGCGAATACAGCAACGGTTACCAATGTCGAGGAGAGGATTGGCTTGAACATTTCAATCGTAGCTTCTCGAATAAGGGCGCGCCCTGTCAGTTTTTCTTCCTTCAGATGAAGGCGGCGGTAAATATTTTCAACGACTACAATGGAGTCATCAATAACACGGCCAATGGCAACCGTAACGGCTCCCAGAGTCATGATGTTCAGTGTAATATCCATCCAGTGAAGCAATAGCAGCGCCATAAAAATGGAAACTGGAATTGATACGATGGAGATGATCGTTGATTTAAAATCACGCAGGAATAGCAGAATAATCAAGACTGCGATCAGCCCGCCGAACACGGCCTTTTCGATCATAGTTGAAACGGATTCTTCAATTGGCTCACCCTGGTCAAGTGAAACATCAATGACAAGGCCTTCAATCTTTTCCTTTTCTTCCTTGATTAATTCTTTGACATTGTTGACCACTTCAACAGTGTTTGCCTCCTGCCCTTTGACGATTTGAATGGCAATGGCATCATCACCGTTTGTACGGGATACAGATTGCACTCTGCCGACCGTATCAATCTTGGCAATGTCACTCAGCTTCACAAAAGGTGACTGGTTTTGTGCGGTTGGTGTTACCGGGATGAGCATGTTCTTTAATTCATCCTCAGTCATGAACTTGCCGTCCACTGCGACAGCCTGCTCACCTTCTTCAAATTCGTAAAGTCCCAATGAAACAGCCATGTTGCTTGCCTGAATCATTTCCTTTACTTTATCTTCGGTGAGCTCAAGCTCAGCCAATTTTTCTTCGTTGTATGTGAGCTGCACTTCTTCGACATGCTGGCCCGTGATGGTCGCTGATGCTACACCATCAATTTTTTCAAGTTTTGGCAATATAATCTCTTCTACCGTTGAGGTTAATTCCACAATATCCTCAGTTTTGCTGCTGACACTAAGCGCAGCAACCGGCATCATGTTCATGCTGATGGCCGTAATGGTCGGTTCCTGTGCTCCTTCCGGCAGCTCCACTGCATCCAGAGCTGATTGAAGAGCACGCTTGGCTTCGTCCATATCAATACCAAATTCATATTCCACTTGGATATTCGACATGTTAGAATATGAATTTGAGTAGACAGATTTAACGTCTTCAAGGCCTTCGACGGCTTTTTCTATTGGGATGGATACATCATCCATTACTTTTTCAGGAGTTGCCCCCGGATATACATCCATTACCATTAAATAAGGAATTGAGACATCCGGAATAGTCTCCATATTCATCCGTGTACCTGAATAAATGCCAGATACCGTGATAATAATTGTTAACAGCCAGACTGCAAGTTTATTCTGCAGGACAAAATTCACTAACCCTTTCACTTGTGCACCTACCCTAAATTGACTTATTAGACTCAATTACATATAATAATGACCAGGTGGTCATTTGTCAATCATAAAGGAGTGACATTCTTACATGAGCAAGAAGCAATTAATTATGGAAAGCGCTATAGAACTCTTTGCCAAGCAAGGATTTGAAGCCACCTCTGTTCAGCAGATCACCGTTCACTCCGGTATTTCCAAAGGAGCTTTCTACTTATCATTCAAATCAAAAGATGAATTGATCATGGCTTTGATCGATCAGTTTATGGATCAGTTTGTCTCAGATATTGACCGAATAGTCAAAGACCCGAATAACACAGGCGGAGAGCTTTTAAGGAAGTTTTATTACACCACTTTCCACTCCTTTCAAAAGCATTCTGACTTCGCCAAGATTTTTATTAAGGAACAAGCGCATACGTTTAATGAAGAGCTGCTGTCAAAGGGGCGCCACTTCGACCAATTAATCAATGATATCACCCTATCGATGCTGAATCAGCTATATGGTGAGGCTGTCCAGCATACAAAATATGATTTAATTTATTGCATTAAAGGCTTCATGCATGTGTACTCTCATTTATTTCTATTTTTCAATATACCTTTGGATTTGGACCTTCTGTGCCGGTCACTCGCGGAAAAAACGGACCTGCTGGCAAAGCACTCAGAAATTCCGTTTATAACAGACGAGCTCTACGACACGTTAAGGAAGGCCGGACATGAAGAGATGACAGACGGGCAAATAATTGAAATCATAGCGCAGAAAATAGAGGAACTTGAAGATTCGATTGAAAAGGAATCCCTCATCCTCCTAAAGAAGGATGTACAGGAGCGCAGTCTGAGTCCCGCTATCGTACAGGGGCTGATTACAAATATCAGAAACAGCCCTCAAAGCAGATGGATTGCTTATCTGCTTTTAAATTACTATGATCTTTAGAAAATAAAAGGCAGAATGCTTTAGCGAGCATTCTGCCTTTTGAGTTTTGTAAACCTTTATTTAATTACTTTTGAGATTGTCAGTCCATCACCAATAGGAATAAGCACCGATTCCAATTGAGGATGGTCAGCCACTGTTTTATTAAATTTTTTCATGAATTCAGTATGACGTCCAGGTTCAGCACTCTCGTCTGCTACACTGCCTTTGGCCAATACATTATCACAAACAATTAAAGCCCCATTTTCCGCTAGTCTGATGCAATAATTCAGATAGTTTTCGTAATTTTCTTTATCCGCATCGATAAAGAAAAAATCAAATTGCCGATGATCGCTGACAAGCTGTTCGAGGCTTTGCAAAGCGGGGCCGATCAAATAGGATACTTGATCACCAAACCCGGCTTTTCTCAGATTACTGTGTGCTAATTCTGCATAACTCTCTACGAGTTCAAGAGACGTTAAGTTTCCTGCCCGATTAAAACCCCTCGCTAAACAAATGCCGCTATATCCCCCAAGCGCCCCAATCTCAAGGACATTTTTTGCTCCTGACATAGAAACCAGCATCGAAAGAAACTTACCAGTAGCAGGAGAAACGGATATGGGTCGCATACCATTCTCTTTTATAGAAGCAAGAACTTCCTCCAGAATATCATCCTGGCTGCAAAAAACTGAATCGATATATCTATTAATTTGTTTCATATTTTCCACCCCATATTAAAATGGATTATTCTTATTAAAAAGGGCTGCCAGAGAGTCAATTCAGATTCTCCAGACAGCCCCTTACACATAGATTATTTCAGCTCAGCTAAGACTTCTTCAATTTTAGCAAGCTCTGATTGTAAACCGCCTCCGCTCAGGTACCAAAGTGGTCCATCCAAGTAAACGATTTTTTTATTTTTATAAGCATCAGTTTTCTTAACGATTTCATTTTCCATATCATCTTTAATGTTAGAGTCGCCGCCAACCGCTGCTGTACGGTCAATTACGAATAACACTTGTGGATTAAATTCCAGGATCGCTTCAAAGCCGAAGTTAGAACCATGAGAAGAAGATTCGATATCTTCTGTTACCGGCTTGAATCCATATATGTCATAAATGTAGCCAAAACGGGAATTAGTTGAGAAACCTGATAATTTCCCTTCATTGTACATAGTTACTAAAGTGCTTTCATAGTTTCCCGCTAAAGCTTTGATATCTTCTAAAGCTGAATCATATTTTGCTGTGTATTCTTCAGCTTCTGCTTCTTTATCAAACATTTTCGCTGCCAGGTCTACAGAAGTTTGGAATGTGTTCCAGTAGTCAGCGTCAGAAGTACCAACAAATACGACAGGGGCAATTTCTTTTAATTCTTCATAGAATGCTGACTGGCGCCCGGAGATAAAGATTACATCCGGATCCATTTCAGCAATATCTTCAAGTAATGGTTCTTTTAATCCGCCAACACTTTCATACTCATCTGAAGCATACTTTTCAAGGTGTGCAGGCAGGGTAGAATCCTTCGCAACACCGACAATTCCTTTAACCCCAAGAGCATCTAATGTATCTAAGAAACCATAATCAAATACAGCAATTTTTTCCGGCATCTTTTCAAATTCTACATCTTCAAAATTAGTTGTACCGCCCTCATTGCCTTCTACTGAAGCAACTGTCGGGGAAACAGTCATGGGATATACAGAGCTTCCTTCTTCAGTACCAGCTCCATTTGTTTCTTCAGATTGGCCAGCTGCAGCTTTATCAGCTGATTCCTCTTTTGAAGCTTCTTCGGCAGATCCACATGCGGCAAGCATTAATACCATAGCTGTTAACATTGCATAAAATATCTTTTTCATTTCTCTTAACTCTCCCTTTTTATATTTTATTGATATCGATTATCATTATCAATTATGTTGATAATTATTATTGAATAATCTTTATTAGTCAATAACTTTTCGTAAATTTTATTAAATTATTTTCCAGTATTACAAAAACCTGACACAAAAGATAAGCTATCCCTGGAGAAAGACAACCAATTTCTCCAAGAATATGCTGCTTATGTATGTGAGTTAAAATAGACACAGATCCTGCAGCCATTCTGTTCTTGTATAGGAATATCCATATCATAAATTTCACGAAGCACATCAGAATTAATGATTTCCCGGGTCGGCCCATTTTTCATCAGCCGGCCATTTTTTAACGCTACGATACGATCAGAATAAACAGATGCAAAATTTATGTCATGCAAAACAATGACAACTGTCTTTCCAAGTTCATCAACCAGCTTGCGCAAGATTTTCATAATCTGAACAGAATGCTTCATATCCAGATTATTTAAAGGCTCATCCAGCAGGATATAATCCGTATCCTGAGCAATGACCATGGCAATAAATGCCCTCTGCTTCTGACCGCCTGATAATTCATCTAAATACTTAGTTTCCATATCAGCTAAATTCATATATTCAATGGCTTGATCAACAAACTTTTCGTCTGCAGCGGACAAACGTCCTTTTGAATAGGGGTAGCGCCCAAAAGACACCAGCTCACGCACTGTTAATCTCACATTAAGGTAGTTGGCCTGTTTCAAAATGGATACTCTTTTTGCAAAATCCGAAGACTTCCACTTTTTCACATTATTTTGATCGAGTAATACCTCACCTGTATCTGCTTCTAATAAACGGCTTACCATAGAAAGAAGTGTTGATTTACCAGCGCCATTCGGTCCAATAAAAGAGGTGATGGTCCCTGGCTCGATTGTGACTGTAACATCCTCTACAACAGGCTTTTTACCAAATTGTTTTGTTAATCCTTTGATTTCAATCATCCTGCTGCCCTGCTTTCCTTAAGTAATAGATAAATAAAGTAAATTCCGCCAACAAAATTAATAATGACACTTAATGTGGTACGCAGTTCAAATATATGCTCCACAAGGAAATTACCGCCGACCAAAGCAATGATACTGATCAAGCTTGCCCCTAAAATATGAATGGAGTGTTTATATGTCACCAGATATTGATAGGAGAGATTGGCCACAATCAGTCCAAAAAAGGTAATGGGACCAACCAGTGCAGTTGATGTAGCGATTAAAACTGATGATAAGATTAAAATTCTCATCACCATACCGTCATAGTTAATGCCAAGATTCATCGCATTTTCACGGCCAAGCGACATCACGTCCAGTTTCCCCATAATAAGGTAGCCATAAAGAAATGCCAGAGCAAGGATGCCAATTGAAATAAATAATAACTCCGCTTTTACATTTGTAAAGGTCGCAAACAGCCGGCTTTGAAGACTTAAATATTCGACTGGATCGATCAATACCTGCAGGAATGTGACAAAGCTCCCCAGGAGTGTTCCTATAATCATCCCTATTAAGAGAAGAAAATAAATGGGATGTTTATCAGCCCTGAACAAAAACCGGTATAAAATCAGGGCAAAAATGACCATGGCTAAAATGGCTGCGCCAAAGTTCAAGTATTTATTTAACACCCACACTGACATCGACCCTGCAAAAAAGTAGATTAATGTCTGTACCACTTGATACATGGAATCAAGGCCCATAACAGAAGGTGTTAAAATGCGGTTATGTGTAATGGTCTGGAACACAACTGTGGAATAAGCAATGGCGATTCCTGTAATAATCATCGCTGTGACCCGGAGCATACGCTTTGGAAAAGCATAATCAAAGCCGCCTTTAATATCATAAAAGCCATATAACAAAATAAACACAATGGCCATCGCTGCTAAAATCATCAATTTTGTACTATTTCGCATATGCTCTCCCCTTAGCAGCATCGTTAAGAAGATAGCACTGCCTATTACTGCCACCGTTACATTAACCGGAATTTCATAAGGATGAATGATGATGCGCCCCAAAATGTCACATATTAATAGGAAGACAATTCCCAGCACCGCTGTATGCGGAATTGTTTTGCGCAGGTTGTCACCTAAATATAAGGAGACAATATTGGGAACGATTAGTCCTAAAAATGGAATAACTCCGACAGTAAGAACCACTGTTGTTGAGATAACCGCAACAAGGACCAGGCCAATATTCAGCACCAGCTTATAGCTTAAGCCAAGATTTCTTGCAAAATCCTCACCCATTCCGGCAACCGTAAATTTATTCGCATATAGATACGCCAGAATAATAGCGGGAATACTGACATATAAAAGCTCATAACGGCCGGCAATAATCAAAGTAAAGCTTCCCATTAGCCAGGAAGATAGATTTTGCAGCAGATCAGCTTCATATCCAAGAAACGTTGTAATTGAAGATAGTATATTTCCATACATAATTCCGATTAACGGAACGAAAATAACATCTTTAAATTTTATACGATCTAAAATCTGCATGAAGAGAAATGTACCTGCCAAAGCAAAGGCAAAGCTAAAAATAACCTGCTGTGTATACGTGACATTCGTAAAAAACAGCATGGAAATTAAAATACCCAGTTTTGCTGCATCCAATGTTCCGGCAGTTGTTGGTGATACAAACTTATTGCGGCTTAGAGACTGCATGATTAAACCGGCAATACTCATTCCTGCCCCCGCTAATATAATCGCCAATAGACGTGGAATGCGGCTGATAAGGAAGATGTGTGTTTCATCTGATTCCCAATTAAGCAGATCCTTAGGCGTTATATCTATGGCTCCGATAAACAGCGAGATAAACGACAGAACAATGGCTGCAATTCCTAACATCCATAATCTCATTAATAACCCTCATAACATGTTTAATTTCTATAAAACTACTTTAAAAGAATGATAATCATTATCATTAAATAACAAAAAAAAGAACCTTTATATGTATAGTACACTATTGAAAATGATTATCAATCTCTAACACATTTAATGTATCACAAAAAATATTAAAAGAAAAGAGGCAGATAGCAAATTTCGGAAATTGTCTCAAATTATTCTCATTTCAGTAAAGCAACTTAAACGAAAAGGAGATCCAAACTCAAAAGTTGAATCTCCCATCTTTGCCTCTATAGCGTTTTAATTAGACACCGAATAGCTTCAGATACGTCAATCTGATTATCCTGGCAGTGATTCGTCAGTTGTCTATACGTTTCCTCATCTAGCCTGACATGAACGGTATGTACGTATTTTTCAGAATCCAGTTTTTTTGGTCGTCCTCTTGTCACTTTTCTTTTGCCGCTGCCATCTTTCCAAACGTTTATTATGACATACCCGTGTTTTTCCAGCCAAAGATCACAATCATACTCTTTCCACATGGTTTTGGCTCTTTGCAGAAATTCAAGCTTGAACTTTACCAGCTCATCTCCTTGAAGTCCCTTCATGACCGCTTTTTCCATCGCCTTATGCTCGTTAAACTGGAGAAATTGGTCGTAAGATTTGAATGTTAATTCTTTCATGATTCCGCTCCCATAATCAATTATCCATCTATAAAAATCATACCCTTTAAGAAAACGGTTGTAAATCCTGACTGAATTCGTAACTCGTTGAGAATAGGTTCTCTTGCCTCCTCCTTCTCTTCTTAAAATGTAAAAGATTTAAGATCACTTCCGGCTAAAATATGGACCGCACCAGCCTGTTTCATGGGTTACTATATAAGTCCAATTAAATTCTTTATCTACTATGTAAATATCCTCTTCATTTACAAAGTCCAAGGCTGTTAAAGATGAAGCATTGTCAAGGATAAAAGCATCATCCGAATGCTGATAAAAAACGTAACAAGACTCCTTCATTTCTTTATTAAACGCTATATCAGCATGTTCCTCCTTTAGGCACTTCCTTCTCTCATAACTAAATAAGTGCCATAAGTAGCCACAAAAGCCATCTTCATCGTCATAAAAATAAATGGACTTCTTTTCTTGATCACTGAGATGGTTAGCAAAACTTTCTTCCCATTGCTTTCTCAGATATGCTCCCCATTTAGGTATTTCTTTTACTTTCACTTTTTTACTTGTTATCGATTCTGCCAAGTCCATTATATAATCTAACACCCACTTGTTATTATGATAACTTCATTTTATTTAACTAAACTCGCGGATTCTACTGGCGTATATTAATTGGCTGTTCCCTAATTTTCTTCTTTATTCTCCTGTCTTTTGTCAGAATCCTGCTTTCCCGCTGGATAAAAAAAACGAGGAAAACTGGAGGCAGTCCTCCAATTTTCACTCGTTTCAGGGGGAATATTTCCTTACTCCACAGTAACCGACTTAGCCAGGTTACGCGGCTTATCTACGTCACACTCGCGGTGCAGCGCAGCATAGTAAGAGATTAATTGTAATGGTATTACAGAGATAAGAGGTGTTAATAGCTCGTTCACTTCCGGAATGATAAAGCTGTCTTCTTCAGTTTCCAGCCCTTTCATGGAAATGATGCAAGGGTTTGCTCCACGGGCAACAACCTCTTTGACGTTGCCGCGAATGCCTAAGTTAACACTTTCTTGAGTTGCCAGGGCAATGATTGGCGTACCGTTCTCGATTAGAGCAATGGTTCCGTGCTTTAATTCTCCGCCTGCAAAGCCTTCAGCTTGTATATATGAGATTTCTTTCAGTTTAAGTGCACCTTCAAGGCCAACATAGAAATCGATTCCACGGCCAATGAAGAACGCATTACGAGTCGTGGAAAGGAATTTGCGTGCAATGTCTTCGAACTCTTCCTTCGCATCACAAAGAACTTCCATGGCATTTGCAACGATTCCGAGCTCCTGGACAAGGTTGAAGTCAAGCTCCAATCCGCGGCTCTTCGCAGTTACTTCTGCAAGAATAGATAATACAGCAATCTGGGCTGTATATGCCTTTGTAGAAGCAACGGCAATTTCAGGACCTGCATGAAGCAATAATGTGTAATCCGCTTCACGGGATAGAGTTGAACCTGGAACGTTTGTAATCGTTAACGCCTTATGGCCCATTTCCTTAATATTCACAAGCACGGCACGGCTGTCTGCTGTTTCACCGCTTTGAGAGATAAAGATAAATAACGGCTTCTCTGAAAGCAATGGCATATTGTAGCCAAACTCACTTGAAATGTGAACTTCAACTGGAATTTTTGCGATCTTTTCAATAAACTGCTTTCCAACAAGTCCTGCATGATATGAAGTACCTGCAGCAATGATATAGATGCGGTCAGCATCGTTCATTGCGTCAACGATTTCCTGGTCGATCGTCAGCTCGTCTTGATCATTTTGATACTTCTGGATGATTTTGCGCATCACTAAAGGCTGCTCATCGATTTCTTTCAGCATGTAGTGAGGGTATGTTCCCTTTTCAATATCGCTTGCATCCAATTCAGCTGTATATGGATCACGGCTGATTGCCTCACCATTCAGTGTTTGAATCTGAACCGCATCTTTTGTGACAATAACGACTTCTTTGTCCATCAGTTCAACATATTGATCTGTAACCTGCAGCATCGCCATTGCGTCAGAAGCGACTACATTGAAAGTTTCGCCTAATCCAACCAGAAGCGGGCTCTTGTTTTTCGCTACGAAAATCGTTTCATTGTTTTCAGCATCCAAAAGGGCAATGGCATAAGAGCCTTTTAAAAGTGTCAGCGTTTTACGGAACGCTTCTTCAGTACTTACTCCCTCGCTCACGAATAAGTCAATCAGCTGAACGATGATTTCTGTATCTGTATCACTTTGAAGAGCTACTCCCTGCAAATATTCGCGCTTTAAGATGTCATAGTTCTCAATTACGCCATTATGAACAAGCGTAAAACGGCCGGAATTGCTTTGATGAGGGTGGGCATTGACTGTGCTTGGCACACCGTGAGTTGCCCAGCGCGTGTGTCCAATTCCTGTGTTTGCCATTACATCTTCATCAACAATATTTCGAAGGTCCGCAATACGGCCTTTTTCCTTGAAAACCTGAACGCCATTATCATTCATAACTGCGATTCCAGCTGAATCATAGCCTCTATATTCAAGCTTTTCCAAGCCTTTTAATAAAATTTCCTTTGAATCTAAGTTTCCGATATATCCAACGATTCCACACATACTTCTTTTCCTCCTAATAATGAAGGGGCAAGAAGCCTTTTCGGGGCAGTCCTGCCCCTTATCTCTGTTTTTTTATATTTAGTTCGATGTCTAGCTATCTAGCTACAGCACCTAAGCAAGGCGCTTCCGCTTTTCTAATTAGCATTCCCTTCTCTTTGTCCATTCAGTTGCCTGAATGTTTTAAAGAAGAAATCATCGGTTGTGCTTTCAACCGGGAGGCATCCGCCGAACATTCGATAAACCTCCTCCTCGTCAACTAATCCTTACGTCCAGGATCAGTTCAGGCGCTTTAAATTGCTATTCTTTCTCACTATCCACCTTTCTCTTCTTGAATAAGGATGTCCTGTATTCTTAAATACAAAAACAGGATTATCATACATCAAAGTCAGACTTCCGTCAACAAATATCGATATAGAACCAAAATTGGAAGCTGCCATATATAAAAATATGCATAAGGGAGCTCAGGAGTTCCCTTATGCATATGAATTGTACTTTTTACTCTTTTAATCCCATTTCACTCTCAACAACAGCTGCAATGCGCTCTACATATGAAGCACATAGCTCACCTGTTGGCGCTTCTGCCATTACGCGGACCAGCGGCTCTGTTCCGGAAGGACGGACAAGAATGCGGCCGTTTCCGTTCATTTCCTCTTCAACCTGTGTAATGACTTCTTTTACTTTTTCATTATCTGTCACATGATACTTGTCTGTTACACGGATATTCACAAGCTTCTGCGGGAATTTCTTCATTTCGTTCGCAAGCTCAGATAATGGCTTTTTCGTTACCTTCATAATGTTCACAAGCTGGAGGCCGGTCAAAAGTCCATCTCCTGTTGTGATGTAGTCAAGGAAAATAATATGTCCTGACTGTTCTCCGCCAAGATTATAGCCATTCTTCTTCATTTCTTCCACAACATAGCGGTCACCTACAGCTGTCTGTACACTTTCGACCCCGTTGGCTTCCAGCCCTTTATAGAAACCAAGATTGCTCATGACAGTAGAAACGACTGTGTTCTGCTTAAGTCTTCCCTGTTCTTTCATGTATTTTCCGCAAATATACATGATTTGGTCGCCATCCACAATATCGCCGTTTTCATCAATAGCGATCAAACGGTCTCCGTCTCCATCAAAAGCCAGACCAACATCTGCTTCTCTTTCCTTTACAAAGGCAGATAGTGCCTCAGGATGAGTAGATCCGACTCCTGCATTGATATTTAAGCCATTAGGAGATGCGCCCATCATGGATAGATCTGCATCAAGGTCAGCAAATAAGTGCGTCGCAAGCGGCGAAGTAGCTCCATGCGCACAATCAAGCGCAATATGAATACCGGAGAAATCTTCATCAACTGTCTGCTTTAAGTATTGAAGATATTTCTGGCCGCCTTCAAAGTAATCATTTACCTGCCCCAGGCTTCCTCCGACTGGTCTTGGAAGCTGATCTTCTGCCATATCCATTAATTCCTCAATCTCCGCTTCCTGATCATCGGAAAGCTTAAACCCATCCGGGCCAAAGAACTTGATTCCGTTATCTTCAACCGGATTATGAGAAGCGGAAATCATGACTCCAGCCTCTGCCCCCAGTGCTTTTGTTAAATAAGCAACACCAGGTGTTGAAATGACTCCAAGGCGCATAACTTCTGCTCCAATTGATAATAGCCCTGCTACAAGTGCGCCTTCCAGCATATGGCCTGAAATACGGGTATCCCGGCCGATTAATACTTTCGGACGATCATGGTCCTTCGTTAATACGTACCCTCCAAAGCGGCCCAGCTTAAAGGCAAGCTCCGGTGTCAATTCACTATTTGCAACTCCGCGTACTCCATCTGTACCGAAATATTTACCCATTTTATAATCGCTCCTTCTAACTTTAAAAACTATATTAAGCTTCTTCTTTTTTTGTTATCGTTATGTTCGCTTTACCTGCAGCAGGCTTTATATCCACACCTGAAGGACCGTCTACATTAATTGGCACCTCATGGTCACCTTCTCCAAGGTCTGCCAGGCTCAAATACAGATTAAAATCGTCCGCTTTGAGATCCTGAACTGTGCTGTTTTTCCCGGTAACCGTAATACTTGTCCTTCCGGAAGCAGGATTTTTAAGGGCCGCCTCATATTCTTCGGATAAGCCGGATAAGTTAATGGCAAGGCTTGAAAAGGTCTTGGTTACCTCTTGATCCTCTGCTTGTGCCTGTGTTTCTTCTGCAGGCTCCTCTGTGCTTTTCTCTTCTTCTGTTTCTGCATTTTCCTCAGTGCTGACATCAATTGAGGCCTTCACTGTTTTAGGATCTACTGCTGAAATGCCATCCGGAATAATAACCGGCAGGGTGAGCACAGTATCTTTCTCAATCTTGCTGACATCTACCTCTACCCTGACGCTTTCAGTCTCACTCAATATATCTTCACGGCCCGTTATAGAAGCCTCATCAACATCAAGTTTAATCGAATTAATGGTTACCCCATCCTGTGGTTCCCCGTTCCGGACAATCGTAACAGGCACCGTCTTGCTTAACTGCTTAACCGGAACTGTTACCCGAATGGCCTGAGGCTCCACAATGACATCAAGCTTATTCATCTCACGATCCAATACCCTGACTGTTGCATCATCAGCGATTGTCTCGGTTATAGGACCCTTGACATCAAGAGTTGCTTTAACAAAACTGATCCGCTCGATTACTTCTTTGGCTCCCGTGATTTTAACCGTCTTTGGTTCTGCAGATGCCGCTTCAGCCGTATAGCCCTCACCAAGAAGGCTATTATTAAATTCTGCATCCACTTTAAATTCCTGGGTGACTTTTTCGTGGACAGTCACATCTGCATATTGAGGATTAATGGTCACATCCAGTTTATCTGATATATCACGAATCTTAATTTCTACTCTTTGCGAGCCAATTTCTGCATCCGTCAAATCTACATATACTTCAAAGTTCTGCTGTTTTTTCGCTGACTCCAGGTGACTTTTGGGGCCCTCTATACTCAAATCAACTGTGTCCGGCATACCGGTTACAACCAGGTTCTCCGTATCATAATAGCTTTTCACCGGGACATCTTCAATAATGGCTGAATCCTGCTGACCTGGAACGTTTATTTCCTTTAATTCCTTATCTGCATCATACACAGAATCAAATAGAAAAAGAGCAAGAATCAAGGCAACGATCTTCATAAACCAGCGGGTATCTACCATTTTATCAATTAACTTATCCATTCTTTTTCCCCTCCAGTTCCAAAGACCTGAAGAAGTCTGCTTTATTTTCTGCTGAACAAGCAATTCACTTGAAAGCATATCTTTAAATGCCTCCGCTTTTAAGTCACGGTGCAGCTCCCCGTTTTTGGTTAAGGAAACACTTCCTGTTTCCTCAGAGACAATAATGGTAATGCTGTCAGTTACTTCACTTATGCCTAAAGCTGCCCTATGTCTGGTGCCCAGTTCTTTTGAAATGAAAGGACTTTCTGACAGAGGCAGATAACAGGCTGCTGCCGCCACACAATTCTTTTGAATGATAACGGCTCCATCATGCAGAGGTGTATTCGGTATAAATATATTTATCAGGAGCTCAGATGAAATTCTGGAATCCAGCCCGATACCGGTTTCAATATAATCGTTCAGCCCAGTTTCCCGCTCAACTGATATTAGCGCGCCAATGCGCCGTTTAGCCATATAATCTACAGCCTTCGCAATAGACTCGACCAGTTTCTCCTGATTTTCTTCTTCCTGATTAGCCGTCCTTGAGAAGAACCTTCCTCTTCCCAATTGCTCCAGTGCTCTTCGCAGCTCCGGCTGGAAAATGATTATGATGGCCAGAAATCCCCATAAAAGCACTTGTTCCATCATCCATCCTAATGTTTGCAGATGGAACTTGTCGCTTGCTACTTTAACCAGGATAATGACAAAAATCCCCTTCAGCAATTGGACAGCCTTCGTTCCTTTAACAATCATTATGAGTTTATAGATGACGTACCAGACAAGGAGAATGTCTATTGTATTAGCCAACAATTTCAAAATAGAGAAATCCGCAAACGACATTATCCTTCCTCCAAATATATATTTCAAAAGCAAAAATGCCTAATGTTCCTTTATGTAACTTTCATATTATATCATATTCATCGCTAATTCCAATTTTGAAACAGCATATGCCATCTGGAAAATTCAGCATTGTCATTTGCATACTAAGAATCCCTGCTTTATAGCAGGGATTCTTAGTATGCTTGACTACTTTTCTTAGTCTGTTTCTCCGGTTTCAAAGACATTTACAGCATCCTTAGCTGCCGTTTTGATGTGATACCACAGCCATTCGAATATGGCATCAACCTCTTCAATTTCTCCAGTAACCTTGCCGGCAGAAGCCATATACTGCTGCCCATTGATGACGGTAACATTCCCGTCGATCTCGCCCTGAATTTCCAAGTCGCCGTTCTTTACCACTACATCGCCTTTAACCACTTCACCTTCAGGTACAATCACCTTATCGTTTTGCACCACAAGGTTTGGCTGCTTAGAAACGGATAATTGGTGATCCTGATCCCAGGAAGATACGACGCTACCCATCATCAGAACAAGAAAGAGTGACGCCGCCGTTAAAAGCGGATGATGCCTGAGCCAGCGCTGAACCCCAACCTTCCGCTTTTCTTTTGGCAATTTCGCCATAACATTTGCTGTGAAATTTTCAGGTGCCTGTATATGTGAAGTGCTTTGGACTAAAGCGATCGTTTTCTTTAGTTCATGGAAATGAGTTTGACACTCCCCGCAGGTTTGCAGATGTGCCCTTAATTCCTTCTCATGTTCGGCTGAGATCTCTTCATCTAGGTACTCGTGCATATAAACAACCATTTCTGCTGGACATTTCAAAGTTCTCACCCTCTTTATTAAACATATCTTAATTGATTTCTAAGAGCTTCCCGGCCACGGTGAATCCGGGTCTTTACCGTTCCCAAGGGAAGGTCGAGTGTTTCACTGATCTCGTTCAGCGATAATTCTTCAATATATTTTAAAACAATAACCGAACGATATTTCTCAGGAAGCTTGGATATTTCTCTTTGGATTGTTTCCTGCAGCTCCAGGCTTTCTACATCATCCTCCGGCAGCCTCGCATCTGAAGCGATTTGAGAATACATGTTCAGTCCATCCGTTCCGGCGACCTCTGCATCCAGATAATAATCAGGCTTCTTTTTTCTGATTCTGTCTATACAAAGGTTTGTGGCAATCCGATAGAGCCATGTGGAAAATTTTAAGTCAATATTAAAGCTGGCAATGTTTACATAAGCTCTTAAGAAAGCCTCTTGAGCGATATCCTCCGCCTCATGCCTGTTTCCCAGCATTCTGTAGCAAATCTGAAAAACTTTATCTTTGTATATTTCAACAACTTCAGCATAAGCATCCTGGTCGCCTTTTAATACTTGTTTTATCCTCTTCTTTACGATTGTCTCCATTTTTTTACCTCCGCTCCAGTGCGGCTAATCGATAATACGAATCGATAGCGGAAAAGGTTTCATTTTAATTAAAAAACATTCAATTTCTATATTAACAAATTTTTACTTATACAGGTTTACTTTTTTTCTTTTAGGGTATAAAAGTACTAAAATTACCGAAAAGGATTGGTTACGGTGTGTGTTAAGGAATTATTGAGAGATATTGAGGATTGCCGGACTAAAATGATTCAGTTAGCAGCTTCCGGTTCTTTTACAGATCACATGGTAGTGGATGTCAGCATTAAACTTGATGAACTTCTAAATAAATATTATACACTCACAGCAAAAAAATGAGCAGAACTTGTCTATGTTCTGCTCTTCTTTATTTCCCTTTATTATAGAAGCTTTTCGCCAAATAGTGAACCCATAAGTGCGACTGCTACAGTAGCTGTTTTGTTCTTGTCATCCAAAATGGGATTAACCTCTACAAATTCAGCCGATGTTATGATTTGTGCTTCTGCAAGCATCTCCATGGCCAAGTGGCTTTCACGGTAGCTGATGCCGCCAATTACCGGAGTTCCAACACCCGGTGCATCATGCGGATCCAGCCCATCCAAATCAAGAGACAGATGAACACCATCTGTATTTCTTTCTTTTAAATATGTAATAGCTTCTTCCATAACCTTTGTCATACCGAGACGGTCAATTTCATGCATGGTATACACTTTTATGCCTTTTTCCTTAATAAGCTCCCGTTCTCCTTCATCCAATGACCTTGCCCCAATAATGACAATATTCTCCGGCTTAACCTTTGGACCATATCCCCCTACATTGGTTAAAAGCGGATGGCCCATCCCCAGGCTTACAGCAAGCGGCATGCCATGTATGTTTCCTGAAGGTGATGTTTCAGCTGTATTTAAATCCCCATGGGCATCATACCAGATTACCCCAAGATTCGAATAGTGCTTCGATACCCCTGCCAATGTTCCAATCGCGATGCTATGGTCGCCGCCTAGCACTAATGGAAAAGAACCGCCTTTTATTGCGTGGTCAACTTTTTCTGCAAGCATTTCTGTTTTTTCAGCTATAAGGTGCAAGTTTCGAAGATTTGAATTTGGATCGATTTGAACCTCCGGGCGGCCGATAGCAATATCGCCCTGATCATGGATTTCTTCAAATAAACATTTTAAGCGTTCATTCACTCCGGCATACCGAATTGCACTTGGCCCCATATCCACACCGCGTCTCATCTGGCCAAGATCCATCGGCATCCCAATTATCGATAATTTCTGTCTATTCATAATACATGTCCTCCCTTTCCCTTCCTATCTATATTTTAACCGCTTTCAAACCCATGACTCAACTCGACAAAATCGTGTATATATATGCGGTTATCCGGGATGAAAGTCCTAGTATTCCTATATTTATAAAAAAACCTTAAACCAGTGTGGTTTAAGGTTTGGCGTATTATGTATGTTGGTGGAGCCTAGCGGGATCGAACCGCTGACCTCCTGCGTGCAAAGCAGGCGCTCTCCCAGCTGAGCTAAGGCCCCATTTGGAGCGGAAGACGGGATTCGAACCCGCGACCCCCACCTTGGCAAGGTGATGTTCTACCACTGAACTACTTCCGCAGCATATTTGTATTTACAAGAAAGACCTTCAGGACTCGATTCCCAAGGTCTGCGTTTTTCTATAAAGTGAGCCATGAAGGACTCGAACCTTCGACCCTCTGATTAAAAGTCAGATGCTCTACCGACTGAGCTAATGGCTCGTACTATTAAAGCAAAAATGGCTGGGCTAGCAGGATTCGAACCTGCGAGTGACGGAGTCAAAGTCCGGTGCCTTACCGCTTGGCTATAGCCCAATAATTACAAAATAAAAAGGACATTCTTAGCTTGTCCAGTTTTTGTGTTTTTATTAAGTATAAGTGGTGGAGGGGGGCAGATTCGAACTGCCGAACCCGAAGGAGCGGATTTACAGTCCGCCGCGTTTAGCCACTTCGCTACCCCTCCATCTACGAAAAACAGATGGTGCCGGCGAGAGGACTTGAACCCCCAACCTACTGATTACAAGTCAGTTGCTCTACCAATTGAGCTACACCGGCAAATATGGTGGAGGATGACGGGATCGAACCGCCGACCCTCTGCTTGTAAGGCAGATGCTCTCCCAGCTGAGCTAATCCTCCATTATGGTGACCCCTACGGGATTCGAACCCGTGTTACCGCCGTGAAAGGGCGGTGTCTTAACCGCTTGACCAAGGGGCCTAGTATTCTAGTTGTCTACATTAAGAGAGCTTCCAACCGGGCTCGAACCGGTGACCTCTTCCTTACCATGGAAGTGCTCTACCTGCTGAGCTATGGAAGCAGCAGATCATAATTCCCATATGGGGCTTTATGAAAATGGCTCCGCAGGTAGGATTCGAACCTACGACCGTTCGGTTAACAGCCGAATGCTCTACCACTGAGCTACTGCGGAAAAGTGGTATTATAAAACAGCCTGGCAACGTCCTACTCTCACAAGGGGACAGCCCCT